>JBLNFG010000135.1:0-4882 GCA_050263495.1 Myxococcales bacterium
GCGTTATCCCACCACAACGCCAAGACCAGATCCGATCGACCATTAAGGCGGAGTGCGTGCAGGCTGCTCAAGGATGTTTGCAGCAACCCGACGTACTGTCGGTTCGAGGCTACCTGGGTTAGCTCGCGCACCGCCGCCATTGCAGGCTTCTCGGCATAGTCATCCTGTAGCAGTCCAAAGTTGTGCTCGGCGTTGTTGGGATCAGAGCCGCCATCGCGGAGATCGTAGTAGACGATCAGTGGGAAGCCCATGGCCCATGCGGAGAGCAACTCGCGCGCGACCAAGTTTGCTTGCCTGGCGCGTGCACTTGCGGAATGCCCGTCACCATACCAGCTCGAGCTGTACCCCCACTCTGTTTGCCATAGAGGCAAGCCTGCACCCTGTGCCTCTTCGATGACTGCACGCATCAAAACAAGGTCGTGGCCAATGGTTTCTCCTCCTCCTTTGCGGTAGGGATGCACGCCCATTGCATCCGCTCCCTCCGCCCCGCCAACGGCAAGAAAGTCTTGTGCGAACCGATAGTCGAACCCAGAGAGCCCGCCAGTGCAGACGGGCGCGTCCGTGTCACCCGCATGAATCGCCGTCGCAAGTTCCTTACTCAGAGCAGCAAAATCAGCCGGGCTTCGGGTCCAGAACGTAGGGCTATTCGGTTCGTTCCAGATCTCGTAGCTGACCTGCTTGCCGCGAAAATGCTTTGCCGTCTCGCGTGCCATCGCGGCAAACGCTGAAAGCGTTGTGCTCTCGAAATCTGGTGCGCTCAGTTCCGGATACAGCGGATTGAGATAATCTAGAATCAAGTGCAGGCGCATGCCACGGGAACTGAGGTCCTCCAGAAGCGCATCGAAGCGAGAGAAGTCGTAAACTCCCCTGACCGTCTCGATATCGCTCCAGCCGAGGTCGACTCGCACCGCACTGAAGCCCGCTGCTCGTGCTAGGTCGAGGGCGCGTTCGCCGTCGTCAGTGCGCATGTTGACGGCCAGGCGTGGAGCGAGTTCAGCAGCACCCGCAGGAGCCGGAATCAGGGGGAAGCCGTCGGGAACCATCCCAACTCGATACTCGTCCAGCGATGAGACGTTATCGAAATCAATGCTGCCTATTTCGGCGCCGACCGTCTCAAACTCGGGAATGGCGAGAATCGAGAGCCCACTCAACGGCATGCGCAGCTTGCCGTCGTCTGGGCCACCAAAGAAGCCGGTGAAGGCTTGCACATCGACGATGGATCGGAACCACATCCCAGGTGCAAATGCCTCCAACGGACGTGGGATCGAGTACTCGAACACTTGTCCTTGGGCATCAACCATGCGCAGCTTAGCTTGGCTGCGTGCGGGTTCGCGTACCCAGAATGCGATGCTCTGCGTCGAGAGCGCCTTGGTGAAATCGAGTGTTGCGCTCACGTAGTTACCGCCCGCGGTCAGATCGTAACTGAGCCGCGAGGCATTGCCGTCTTCGCCCTGAACCAGGGTCAAGGACCCCTTAGCACCAGGACTCCGGGCCGTTGGAGAAGGACCAGCGCAGCAACGGGCTGCTGGTCTCGAAATCCTCGAGCAAGACCTCCTCTGCAGAGACCTGTGGCGTTTGGCTTAGGACTGCGAGGACCCCCACACAGAGAGTCCACGGGGCTCTTGGCGGCACGCCGTTATAATGACATCAGAACGCCATCCCGCTCGTGCGGAGTCAACGTACTATTCCGAATCTCTTGGGATGAGGCCGGGTACAGTTTAGCTGCGCAGCGAATGGAAACCTAGGACACACTCCCCAACGATGCGCGAAACAGATCGCAGTGGTACCGGAGGTGAGAAGCCTCTGGCGCAATGACCCCAGCACGCATGCACGGAACTGCTTCCCGCCGCACTTGCAACAATGCAAACAAGAGTGCATTAGTTGGTCGATGACAACCATCCTCTATTACCACCCCTACTCTCGCGCGGCCAATGTCGTTTGGATGTTGGAGGAACTGCAGCGCCCATACGAGTTGCGTTACGTGGACATCATGGCAGGCGTCCAGAAAGAGTCCGCGCTCCTAGCGCTCAACCCCATGGGAAAGATCCCCGTGTTGCAAGACGATGAAGTGGTAGTTACCGAGTCTGCTGCAATTGGCATCTACTTGGCTGATCGCTACGCACTTGGCCGGCTTGCCCCAACACTCGACGACCCAGCGCGCGGCACCTACTTGCGTTGGTCATTCTTTGCACCCTCGGTGATTGAACCGGGTGCAATGGCGAAGGCCAGCGGATGGACCTTTCGCGAAAGCGCCGCAGGATTCGGGAATTTCGACGCCATGATCAAGGCGATTCAGAGCGCAGTCGCGGGTGGCGAATTCCTGCTCGGTTCACGTTTTACCATGGCTGACGTCATTTTCGGCGGGACGCTCAGGTACATGGTTCATTTCAAACTGCTCGATGCCCTACCGGAATTCACGGCCTATATCGAGCGGCTAGAACAACGCCCCGCCTTGCAGCGGGCGCAAGCCATCAACACCAAGGCGACCGAAGAGCATGGATTGGGGTAGGGGTGGGAAGGCGTGCTGCGCCGCCGTCCGTCGGAGCACGAGTACCGCGTCAACAGCCTGACACGCATCAAACGAAGGTGTTTACGCTCGAGCGCACCAGCGAAGGGGCCCTGCTCCGTCACATCGAGGATCCGTTTGGGAATCGGGTTGGGTCTTCTTTGGGTTATGGCGGCGCACATCTGAGTCAGAGCGTCGATCCGAGGTAATCGCCGCAAACGCGATCGGAGGCGTCCTGGTTCAGCGTGCATCGTTCTCAAGCGTTGGGGAACTCCAACTGGTGCCGCTCGCCAGTAGTAGTGCCGGCAGTGATTGTGACTCCGCTGGCGCTCTGGAGCGTAGGACTTGCCGGTCCAAACCGGGTAGCAATAACCTGCAGCTCTCACAGTACCACCGGAAGGCGTCCTGATGGTAGACAGCCGCGCGCCGTAGAATTGAAGCGAGCGTTGCGCTCGCCACGGCGCGCGGCTGGCCACGCGATTCAGTAGGAAAGCTGCCAGGTTCATGGCTGAGTTAGCCCGCTGCTTGCGACCACGTTCCGCGCGTGTTACACGTGGTTTACGTGTCAACCGCCAGAAACATCACACTGACGCTCGATGAGGAAACGGTGCGTGAAGCTCGCGTTCTCGCGGCGCAGCGCGGACTGTCCGTTTCCGCGTTCCTGCGCGTTGAGTTGGCCGGTCTTGTTGAACGGCAGCGCGGCTACGCAAAGGCGCGAGATTCGGCAATGACCCGCCTGCGTCGCGGTCACGCGCTTGGCGGTGGCAAGCTACCCTCTAGGGAAGAACTTCACGATCGTGCCAAGCTTCGTTGATACCAATGTCTTGATCTATGCGGAAGATCGAGATGCGAAGGAAAAGCATCTCGTCGCGCGAGATCTGATTCTGGAACTCTGGGACAGTCGGGAAGGCGTTCTGAGCGTTCAGGTTCTCCAAGAGTTTTACGTCAACGTGACTCGAAAGCTCAAGAAGCCCTTGTCGGCAGGCAAGGCGCGAGACATCGTTGAGGAGTACCTGACCTGGACGGTGATCGACAACACGGGACGGATGTTGCTCGATGCAATGGAACTGCAGCGCAAGGCGCAGCTGTCGTTTTGGGATTCACTTGTCGTACAGGCTGCGATCGACGCGGGATGTGACAGGCTCTACACCGAAGACTTGAACGCGGGGCAACGTATCGGAACTGTCACCATCGTTAATCCCTTCAGTCGGAAGTGATGAGCTACTACTGGGGTCCGCCTAACGAGTTTACAAGTAACTTGCGTGCGCTGCGCACGTCAAGTTCAGTTGCGAGTTGGCCGGCGCATCCGATTCGCGCTCTTGGACTGGAGTTTCAGACTCTGCGCTGCAGCGCGGTGACCGTCTTCGGCAGGCTTGGCCACGTGTGACGCAACAGAGTCTCAGAAATGGATGTCCTGCGTCGTCGATCACAACGCGGATTGATTCGCTCCAGCGAGACGGCGATAGACGAGCCGAATCGCCGTATTGTCGGCCTCGTTCAGTTTACCTACGATCATCTCTATCGACTCACCACTGTTCCACGTCCATTTGTACTGTAGGAGCACCTGCTGTGACTCGAGACAGCGAGTAAATGCTTGTTCGCTGCGGCAGTCTTCAGGCACACTTCCGCTCGACTCCTGAGAGATTCCGTACTTCGCCTCAAGGTTGGCCTTCAACGCGACTGCGCTTCGCTTCCAGTTGGCGCGGGGTACATGATCGACGGTGATCGAACATACGCGTCCACTGCAGAATGAAACGGCAACACTAGCGTCCATCCCGAGCGGCGTCGCAGGTCCTGAGCAGCCGGGCGTATCGACGGCTTTGTCGCCGCTGTCGTCTCTCCACGTTTGACCGGCGACTTGACATCGGCGCGCTGCATCTTCGGGGTTCTCCCCGAACTCGAAGCCAGCGGCTCCCTTCGGAGGGGCCGACGGAAGACGATTGGCACGGTCCGTTAGCGCTGCCTCTTGGGCGTGGCGACTTCGCTCAGCGTCAGGCGACTCCGCAGCTTCATGGCAGCTCACCTGTTCTGACGCGAACAACATATCGAGGAAGCCCTTGTCGCGCCCGGAGTGATTGATCTGCGAGCACACGAAGATGCGCCCCTGGCACTCCGCAGTCCAAGTCTCGCTCGACTGAATCACGCCGAACTGACTCTGTTCCCGTGAAATCGTAATCTCGTCAGGAGTGCATCCAATCTGTCCGGCAGTCTTTGCCTCCCGGCTTGGCATGCAGCTGCACGTGGCGAGGATCAACAAGGGCCAGTGGCTGGGCAATCTTCTCATCTCGGCATCTCTCGTTCTCGCAACCCGCCATTCGCATGTCTCGTGCCGATCCGGAATCACTGCGAAACACCACCAGTTCTCGTTCACCGTAA
>JBLNFG010000136.1:0-2989 GCA_050263495.1 Myxococcales bacterium
TACTCTTGTGGTGCATCCAAACGCAGGCGAACGCCTGCGGATTCTCATCACTGGAGTCGATGAGGCTGGACTGAACGATGACCTCGGGACGGTGAGTGTGCGGTACGACCAAGGCTCTCCGGCCCCTTGGGGTGTAGGACCGCAACAGTACGATAGCCCCGAGGGACACTACAGAGTCAGCGCCGTGATTTCACTGCTACCCTAGACGAATCGTGCAGAGCATTTCTCCTCGATCACTAAAGATAGTCCTGATGGCTATGGCCGTGGTTCAGGCGGTACTGGCCGGGATTTGGTACCTCGTGGCCGTCGCTTGGCTAGAGATGCGAGCCGAAGGCTCCGGGTTCACGCACATAGCGACGTATGCCGAACCATGGCGTTCGTGCGTGTTCATCGTGAGCATGCTTAGTCTGGGAGCGCTTTCGGTACGGAACATAACGCGCTGTCGCAGCGGAGGTCTAGGGCCAGGCCAGACAACGATTCGTGCGGCAATCTTGGCTGCGGGGACACTCGCAACAACTCCTCTGCTGACAACTGCGATCGTCGTGGAAGAGTTTCGAACACCAGCAGTTAGTGTCGAAAGTGGGATCGTCACCTGGCAGTATGTCCCTCTTCGAATGGGAGATGGTGGGTATTGTATTCATCAAGCGGAGAGTCAGGGGCGTGCCTTGAGAGTCGAAGAGCATCGGATGTGGGTGCCTTGGCTAGGGCTTCCGTTGCGTCGCGAGGTGCAGGTCGTGCTCGAGATGGGACGTTGTGGAGTCTAGGATTCTGCATGGCTCGCAACGCGACTGCGCGGCTTCATCTGATCGTCCTCGACAAGAGTTGTTGTTGCAAGGTAAGCCCCCTATGTCCTGCCTGTTAGCGGGATAGTCGGAGCCCGTCAGAATGCGCTGGCGATGACGACGGAGATCAACCGCACCGAGTCTCTGGCATATGCCGGCGGCGGAAGTCTGTTCGGTGCTCTACTTGGAGGCATGCTGGGCAGCCCAGTTCGCCGGAGTGAGCTCGCTGAGACGCCGCAGGGGCCAGCCGGATTCGATCTTGGTGATGACGTCGACCAAGTAGGCGTGCGAATCGATGCCGAGGAGCCCGCAATTGTCGACCAATGTGAATGCGTTGGCCAATCTCTCGCCGCCGAGGATGGATCCGGTGAAGAGGAAATTGCGCCGGGCTACGGCGAAGGGCCTGATTCGGCGCTCGCAGCGCCCGTTGTCAATCTCGAATCGTCCGTCCTCAAAACAGCGTCTGAAGAATGGGCGCTGGTTGATCGCGTAGGTTGTCGCTCGCCTCAAAGGCGATTTCGGAAGCAGCTTCGGATCGGTGCGGTCAACCCAGTCGTCGAGCAGCTCCAGAATCGAGAGCGAGCGCCTCTGGCGTTCTTCGAGGCGTTGATCGGCCGTAAGGTTTCGCTGTTTGCAGTAGCTCTCGATTGCGTAGATGTCAGAGAAGTACTGCAGCGGAATCGAGGCCCGCCCATCTTTGGCTAGTAGCGCCTGGTGAAACTTGGAGCGAATGTGCATTCCACAGACGAGACGCCGATCATCCGGTACAGCGACACGCGTTTCGCCACTCTCATCTTCGACTTCGCGGGAGTATCCCGCGTAACCATCGACTTGAAGGAACTGCTTGATGCTCGCAAACCAATCGGCGATTTCGGCGGCATCCCAACTTTTGGTGTAGCCATAGGCCACGGTCTCAGGGCCACCCACCGTTCCGTCGGTACCGACAAAGCACCAGATGTGCCCGCGGAATGCGCCATGTTTGCCACCCTTGGTCAGTGTCTTGAGGTGCGAATCGTCTGCCGCCACGATCAACGATTCGAACACACCCGACAGCACTGCCTGGGCAACGGGCTCAAGCGTATCGGTCGTGTAGTCCCAATAGGACTGAAGGGTCTTGTCCGGAATATCGAGGCCCATTCGCGCAAACTCTCGCCGCTGACGGTCGAGTGGTTGAGCCAATGCGCACTTGTCACGGACGAGCTTTGCGAGCAGTGAGGCATCAACCTTGCGGTGGACTGCCGGGGCACTTGTACGTGGTGCAGTTACCGCATCCTGTCGGCAATCGCAGCCGAGCTTCTCTCGCTGCTCAACATTGACGACGATCTTGGCCGGCACGAAGGTAAAGAGCTCATGCTCGACGAAGCCGAATGACTTCATCTCCTTGCCACACACTGCGCAGTTACGCTGCTCGGCCGGCACCAACACTTGCGTAACGTTACGCTCCACGCTGGCAGCAGCCTTCATCGAGCGCACCCGGTTGCGCTTCTTCTTCGGCTGCTCATTCACCGGCGCAGACGGCTCGGATTCGGGCTCGTCAGTCGCGGTACTATTGGAAACTTGCTCGGGCTGCTCAGATACAGGCACGGGCAATTCGGCTTTGGCTTCTGCTTCCGCCTGCTTGACGTCGCCACCAAAGGCGAGAAACAGCTGCTTGAGCTCGTCACGGGAGAGTCGTTCGGTACTGCGACCAAACCGATAGCGCATCGCTCGGAGCACACGCCAGGCAAGTCGATCGGACGCACGCTCCATGGTGATCATGGTCGAGAGCACCGAATCAATCGCTTGCTCGAACTGCCCCTTCTGCGCCATCTCGAGCAACTTCGCCTTGAGCTCTTCCATTCGATGCTGGCGGTCGATCTCGATCTCGGCATCGAGGATAATACCAGCCGTCAGCAGCTCTTTGGGCACCGGAAGCGGCTCGGCAACCACGAGCTTTCTGCTCGTGGTTTGCTTTGCCTTGCTCTTGTGTGTGGTGCGCTTGCTCGTCACGACTACGTGCACGGATATGATCAATCGCGATCATTCATGCAAGCGGATTCGTGCAACGCGATCAGTTTTCTTTGCGGGTCTCTCGGTAACGCTTGCGACGCTTCGCTCCATCGAGCTCGATACCTTCGAGCATCAACGCGAGCTCCGCAGAATCGATCTCGAGATGACGAGCTCCGTCACACGATTGCTTCGTCAGAGAAAATGTCCCAGCCTCGAGC
>JBLNFG010000137.1:0-6067 GCA_050263495.1 Myxococcales bacterium
GGGCCACCATCTGACTATCGAGTCGTTCAGGCGTGCGCTCGCCGGTGCCCTCATTGCGGGTGTGCGAGCCGAAAAACCACTTTGCGTAGATCAGTTGGATCTGTTCGCGACTATTCCAGTCGGTCTTGAGCTGCAGACGTGTGGCGAGCACGTAGAACGTCTCGTCCATGTCTTTCGAGTTGGGCACGACGGCGTCGAAGCGTGCGCCAATGCCCACCTGACGCAAGAACGTGTAGATGGCGTCAATGCCGCCCTTGTAGCGATTGCGGGCATTCCAATTCGCGTAACTTTGCCGCGTGGTGGCCCAATGGAAGCCGGTGTTGATCTGAATGTCTGGGCCATCACCGGCAAACGGCTGCGGGTGCGCGACGATCTTGCCGAGGCTTACGCCGTAATTGATGGCGGCTACGAATAGCTGGCCCGTTCCATCGGAGGGCACGCCCAAGAAGCGGTCGCTCAGATACTCACCATCGCCGCCGTAGGTCATTACGCCCTTGAGCGGGAACGCATGCTTGGCATCCAAGTAGGAAACACCCGCCGCCAGGTAGCCCCACACGTCGGAGATCATGCGGGCGTCAACACCTAGGATGGTGATGCGACCATCTGGGATGTTGCTCTCGTCCATTTGGCGTGTGACGGGGTTGTCCTCTGCGCGCTGGACTCGCTCGTCTTGGGACCAGTTCTGGAGGTAATGAAATTGCAGCTCAAGTCGCGTGTCCGACTTGTAGACCACACCAGCATGCGCATGGTGCACCCACGCGGCTGGCCACGTTGGGCGGTTGTAACCATTTACCGGCCCAGAAATGATGTTGTTCGCAATCTTTCCATTTCGGGCCGTCATCACCCCGTGTTCGAGGGTGAGCACCAACTTGTCGGTGAGATCGTATTCCGCACTGACCGTCTCCCCGATGCCACGCAGCACACCGATGAGCGGGTTGACGTAAATGCCCGGGACGTAGCGCGCGAGCATGCCGTAGCTCTGCGTGTTCATGCCGGCTCTGATGCTGAGCCGGAAGTTGCCGACCGAAAATGGGTGGTAATCGACGTAGGCGTTGTTGATGAAGTACTGGCTACCAATCTGGTAGTACGACGTAGGATCCGTCGGGTTCCAAGTGTCGAACGAGAGGTGCGTCGTGACCTTGGAATTGCCGTACTCGAACTTCATGTTCACCCAGTTGTTGGGCTGGGTGTTGGTGCTCGTAAACGAGTACCATTCATCGATGGTCATGGGCGGCGTATGCCAGGCCCATTTGCTCTGCTGCGCCGTCGGATTGCGCCGTTCGTAGAGGCTCGGCTGCAACGATACCGTCATGAAGCCGGAGTATCGGAAGGACCAGTCTTGTGCGCTTTTGGGCACGCCATAGGAGGGAGTGACGCCACCCGGTAAGGCGGTTGTTTCTGGCGTATACGGCGACATTCCGAGCCCCGTATACCGACGATATCCCGGGGTGTATCCGGGGACCGAGAGTTCGTCTTCCGTGAGTAGCGGCTCGGAGACTTCCGTCGTGGCAGGCGCTGCGGCGGTGCCCTGTTTCGGTTGCGCTGCTTCGAGCGGCGTCGGGGCCGCAGCGGGTGGTGCGGGCGGTGTCTCCACGGCTGGAGCCGCGGCGGTCGTGGTCGTGGTTGGCTTCTTGTCCCCGTTGGCTTGCGTGGGCACTCCAAGCAACGGCGCATCCACCGCTTGGGCTGACACGTCTGTCGCGTGTGCCACGACGGTGACCGCAGCACCGATGCCGACGAGTCGTGGCCACGACGAACCGACCCAACAAAAAATGCTGGTGGCGGTTCTGCGTCTCATTCGAACCTGCTTTCTTCATTCAACATGGCCATGCTTCTCACGCGCGAGGGCCGAGAGGTGGCGACCATGGGTCGCACTACAACTACTTGGCAAGTGGTACTGACCTTCATGGCAGCGAGCGCGCCCGACGATAACCCGAGCGCGCGAGGATTCAATAGTACTTTGATGGCAAGAGGCAGAAACCATCAGCAATCCCAAGCACCTGCTCGCCACGTAGCGTCGAGCTTATCGGAAATCCTTTCCGGGGTTGGGCTGATTTTCTACAAAGGCTGCGAAGGTTCGCACGCCTTTTCCGCGGGCAGAGCCAGCGTGCCTTGCACCGAACGATTCGAGCTCTACGGCGTCTGCTCGCTTTTCTGGGTGATGCGGCAGTGACCGTGCGTAAGGCGTTCGGCCGCGTTGCAGGGCGGCCGCTGCTCCGATGTCTGTCGCGGCCCGTCCGCGGCGCGATCGCGCAAAGCTTACAAGGGTTGCGTCGCGTTTGGCGTTGCATCGGTCATCACCGACTTCAATCCCCGCGTGGCGTCCTTCGCAACGGCGCGTCATCGCGTGGTTCACCAGCAGAACTGGACGGCGCGTCATCGCGTATTTCGGTTGCAGGACTGGAAGGATGCCCAGTGACGTTCAGAAATGCGAGCGTCGAGAAGTATTCTAGGGTGCGAGGCCGTCTTTGCTGGGGTGAGTCCAAGGATTCAATCCATGTGGCCGGTTCATGGTGGACCCTCAGGGCTCATCACTGAGTCGCATTGAGGGATGTAGTTCTGCCGGTTTGGTGCGGCGCACTCATCGCGCTGGCAAGCACCGCAACCTACCGCCACTTTCCTATTCGCGAACCAAGGCTTTGGAGTTCTCGCGCCACTGCCGTTGCGGAACCTGGCGATGTGGCGTGAGAAAGGCAAGCGAGGTGAACGCGGATGACGGCCATGGCGTGGCGACGCGCGATTGATCGTTACCCCTATGGCAAGGCGCCGTTGGCGTTACTCGTGATCGCGATTCTGTCGACGGTTCTTTGGTTCATGCTCCAACGTCGGCGAGAGGGGCGCCCGGATCTAATCCTCGTCACCTTTACCGCGCCGCATCAAGAAGCCTATCGCAAAGCGATACCTGAGTTCGAAAAGGCACACGGGGTGAAGGTAGAGGTGCAGTTGGCGCAATGGGAGTCGCTGCAGACGCGCCTACAGAACGCCATGCTCGCCGACACCGACGTGCCGGACATGGTCGAGATGCTCGAGGGGTCGCTTGGGTTTTTCGCGCGCGGTCCGCAGAAGGACATTGGGCTGCTCGATCTCACTGCGCGCATCGACGAGGAGCACCTACGGACGCGCATGGTCGAGTCCAGGTTCAGTCTCTGGTCTGCACGCGGTCGAATTTTGGGTCTACCTCATGATGTACACCCCGTGATGCTCGCGTACCGTCGCGACTTGGTCGAGCAGCTGGGGATTGACGTCAATGAGCTCGATACTTGGGACAAGTTTGCAGCGGTTGGCAGACGCGTCACGAAGGACGTTGACGGAGACGGCGTGATTGACCAGTACATGCTCGATCTGCCGATCGGCGGCAATTGGGCGATGAACATGCTGATGCTTCAGCAAGGGGTGCAGCTGTTCGACGAACAAGATAATCCCACGTTCGCAACGGAGCAGACGGCCCGTATCTTCCGGTTTTACCTGGATGCCACGCGGGGGCCACATCGGTTCGCGTACGATTGCGGTTGGGGGCAGCCGTTCTTGAAGGCTGTGTCCGACGGCTTGGCCCTCTTCTATATCACTCCGGACTGGCGTGCTTACACGTACCAGGCTGATCTACCCGGCGTTTTCGGACGCATGGCGCTCATGCCACTGCCGGCATGGGAGAAGGGCGGTCGGCGCACGAGCGTTTGGGGTGGGACCGGTTTGGTGATTACCCGCGCTACCAAGCACCCAGACTTGGCGTGGGCGTTAGCAAAGCACCTTTACCTCAGTCAGGCTGATTTGGGCGAACGCTTCAAAGACACCGGGATCATTCCGCCGCTCAAGGACGCTTGGGCGCTCCCCGAATTCAGGGCGTTCAATCCCTATTTCTCTGGGCAACCAGTTGGGAAGCTGTACGCCAGCCTTGCCCCCGAAACGCCACCCGTTCAGGCGTCTCCCATCATCAACATTGCCCGCTCGAAGGTCGACGTCGCGTACACGCGCGTAGTCGAACATTACAGGTCCCATGGCGAGCAAGGACTGTCTGCCGTGATCGAGCGAGAGCTTCGAGGGGCGGACGCGGAAGTGCGCAGGATGGCAGAGCGCACTCAAGCATTGCAGCGAGGAGAGTAGCGCAATGGATCCGAGCGCAGAGATGGCCCAGAAAGGGTTCGCGCGTGGCACGTAAGCGACTCCAACACGGTGCACACGTTCCCTACCTGTTCTTGGCACCGTACCTGGTACTCTCGGCAGTCTTCTTCCTGTACCCGTTCGTCAACGCGTTGCGGCTCACCTTTTACCAGACGAACGGACCCAAGAGCCGCGTATTCGTGGGCCTTGGAAACTTCGAATTCCTGCTCCGCGACTCGACGTTCCACACCGCGCTCTGGAATACGACCGTCTTTGCTGCTGCTTCGGTTGGCTTACAGCTCCCGATCTCGATGGGCCTCGCCATTCTGCTGAATCAAAGCAAGAGCCGGCTCAAAGGCTTCTTTCGCCTCATCCTCTTCTCGCCGAACCTCGTGGGCCAGGTGTTCGTCGGGATCTTGTTCTCGGTGTTGTTTACACCCCGTTACGGGTTGATCAATCGAACCGCGCAGGCGCTCGTGAACTGGGGCCTTGAGGAACGTTGGCTCAGCAACCCTGATCTAGTAATGCCGGCCATTATCTTGACCTCGCTCTGGCTCTGGGTCGGCTTCAACATGATCTACTTTCTCGCGGCGCTGCAGAGCGTGGATCAGTCGCTCGAGGAAGCGGCGCGTATCGACGGCGCCAATGCGTGGCAGGTGTTCTGGTACGTCACCTTGCCGTCGATGCGGCACGTCATCGCGTTCGTCGTGATCACGTGCCTGATCGGAAGCTACCAACTGTTCGAACTACCCGTGGCGTTACTGAATACCTCGAACGGATTTGGGCCCAACAACTCCGGCCTGACCGTGATTACGTACCTGAACGACGTAGCGTTTCGATCAGGTGACTTGGGGCTGGGCTCCGCCGTGGGTTGGGTCGTCGCAGTCATCATCTTCACGATTAGCCTGATCCAGATCAAGCTGTCCCGGGCGGCGGAGGAGTAGAGGCAATGAACACGGTCCAGCTGCTGCTGCTGTGTGTGCTTGCTGCGGGCTTCTTGCTGTTGTGGTTTGGGGGTGTGAAGCGGCGGCGACTGGCCACGGCGTACGCGCGCTGGGTGATCCTTGGCTTGGCCAGTATCGCCATCCTTTCCCCTTTCGTTTGGTTGGTGGCGGCGTGTTTCAAAGACCGTTCGGTGCTCAATGAGTACATCTTTTTTCCGTCCCTTGCGGTGTGGTCCGACCAAACCATCAACCTAAGCAACTTCGAGCGCCTATTCGAAGGCAAGGCCAGCGTTCAGGGAACCATTTACTTCTGGCAGTACCTTCTGAACTCGACGGTTTACGCGACAGTTAGCACGAGCGTGCAACTATTCTTCTGCTCGCTCGCAGGGTATGCGCTCGCCAAGTACCAGTTCCGCGGCAAGAAGCTGCTTACCGGCTACATGTTGGGTTCGATGATGATCCCCGGCGCGCTGTTGCTGGCGCCCATTTATTCCATCTTCGCCCGGTGGCAGCTGATCGACAGCCTATTCGGCTTGATGCTGCCAAGCTTGGTGACCGCGTACGGAATCTTCCTGTTTCGCCAAGCGTGCATGTCGATTCCGAACGAGCTGATCGAAGCCGGGCGCATCGACGGCTGCGGCGAGTTTGGGATCTATTTTCGGCTCGTGATGCCGCTCGTGCGACCCATGTCGGCGGCATTCTGCTTGATCAGTTTTCTTGGGAACTGGAACAGCTTTTTCACGCCCAACGTGTTCTTGCACAGCCAAGACAAGCTTACGCTGCCCGTGGTACTGAACCTGTACGTGGCCGAGTACCACAACGACTACGGCGTGTTCTTGGCGGGCACGGCGCTCGCAATGCTGCCGCCTGCGGTCCTGTTCTTCGCGCTGCAACGCGAGTTCATCAGCGGCTTGACGTCAGGCGCCGTCAAGGGCTAAGCGCCGTCGAGGTGACGCGTTGGGAACGCGACGCGCCGGAGCTCGAGGCCGTGGTTGCGACGGGTAAACCAAACAGGCCGAAAGCCT
>JBLNFG010000138.1:0-7404 GCA_050263495.1 Myxococcales bacterium
GGAGGGAGGGCGACCGTCGCAAAATCTGTGATGCCGCCGCTGGCCAAGGTCACTAGGGTCGCCTCGGTGTAGCTGTTGGGGATGCAGAGATCGGCTATGGTCCTTTGGAATGTTTCGAGCGATAGCCAGATCGGTTCTTGGATACCCGGCGAGAATCTACCCCTTGGAGCTGCGCCCGGAAGCCAGCTGTTGACGAGCGTGGCGGTTCGCGTAATTGCGTCGCCGAGATGAGTCCAAGTTAGGTTGCATTGCAAGACGTAGTCGTTGAGCGGACTGGTGAGTGCGATCATTGGTCCCGTAATATTCGACATGGCAATCCTCCGTTGTTTTTTTTTCATTCTCCGTCCCGATACTGGGGTCATGGTTGGAATTGATACTTGCCAACGCAATCACTGGTGCAAGCATCTTCAACGACGACCTGCTGCAGCATTCGCATGTCCATGATTTGCAGCGAACCGTCGTCTCGCTCGACTCCCACGAGTTTGGAATCAGGTGACCAAACGATACCGTGATAGTTCGATGCCGAGCCACACCATCTTGAACCTGTGAGTAAGGTCTCGTCGCAAGAATCCGCAATCTTGGGATGCACCAGCCATTTGGTGCACGCGAGCGTCGGTTGGCTTGTTCGGCACATCGCAATCGCTCCATGCGCTTCGACCGCGACCCACTCTTCGTCGGGAGAATACTCTATCGCGGCGGATGACTGGCCCTGGAGTGCGCCCGCGCTGACTCTTGGGTAGGTACGGGTTACGACAGCCGGGGCAACGTCGAGCGACGCAATGTACAGGTCATATGCAGTCGTAAAGGTCAACCACTTGCCTTTGGGCGACAGCATACGCTGCTGGCCGTTCCATCGATCATTGCCGTAGTTGTACTCGCCTGTGATGGGGGCAGAATCGATCGTCGATGGGGCTAGCGTGAACCTGAAGACGTTGATCGTTTTTCCATCCCCACCCAGGCATGCAACCCGGTTTTCCTTGCGCGCCCAAGTAAGCAACCTGTCACATCCGGGTGCAGATAGCGATGGCGTTGCGTTCGCGTCACGGGAGTTGCTCTCTGGCGTGAATAGCTGCAGAGCACCTTCTGCGGCACGACCAACCAGTGCGCCGTTTGGTGGGATTGCTACATTCCCATGCTGGGCGAACCAGCTGATACTCATCGAATAATAGTTCAATAATGAGGAGTCGACGGCCTGTACATAGAACCCGCTCGGCGCGCCGCGGAGCTCGAGCGGCGCAAGGTAGTACGTCAGGTCGGGTGAATTGAATTCGCCGAATCCAGAGTTGCCCAGTTGACTCACGTGGACCGCGCGCATCGGACCGGGGGGCATGAATGCGGAGTGAAATGCGATGTACTGATCCTGCCCGAACCAGACGATCGGCGAATCAACGGGTGCGGCAATAGGTTTGAGCACTCCAGTGGTCAGCCCTTCATTCGTGAACAGCACACCACCTACATTAACCGAACCGTCGGGGCCAAAAGCTGCTGCGAGAGTACTTGAATTACTCGACCAGGCAAAGTGCCTGACCGACCCATCGAAGTCCAGCGCGCGTTCCGTCATGTCAGCGGTGCCTATCAGAATCAGCCTCTTGGGCTTTGTCGCGTCCCTGTCAGCAATATGGCAAACAATGGACTTTCCATTCGGTGAGAATTCGAAATCGACGACGTACTCCGTGGCGCCGAGCTGCGTTGGAAACGTCTTGCGCGTGTTGAGGAAGGGATCGAAAAGCCGTAGTTGGGGCGTTGACTCCCCGTAGACGTACCCAAGCCAACACTTGTCGCGCAAATCGATCCGGTACGTCTTCTGGATCACGCGACCCGGCTGATCGCTTGCTTGGACCACGAAGTCTCCTGGTTCGTCGGCACTTGTCGCCTTGAGCTCTCGCGTCAGCGGATTGAAGTCGAAGCCAGTCGGCTTGGATGAATGTCCCCAGGTATAGCTGGCAGATCCATCAATTGCCGTCACCTTGAGCGAATACGGCTGCCCTCTACACGCGGGGGGTGCTGGCCAATCCGGAGACGTGTCTTCGATCAAGATCTTGGGGCATTCTGTGCTCTCGTTACCGAGAACGTGGAGCGTGAGTCGAACGGCATCCGAGGCACAGTGCTGATCTTTGACGGTGAGCTCAATGCTGACGTCACGCGGCGTCGCGCCCGATGCGGTGATTAGTCCCTTCAGGTGCCCATCTTGGATCGATAGGCCGGTATCTTCGGGGATGTTTGCCGTCCAGAAGTACTGCGCGGGATCGCCTCCTTCCCCGCTGAGTGCCACGTCATAGAGCTGATCCACGCAGGCGTCGGGGAGCGCTGCCGTCGTAATGCGTGGCGTCGCGTAGACTTGGAGCGGGAAGATCTGGTTGCCGCTGAGTGGCGCCGGGTATACCGCGAGCGACAGTTGGCAGCCGATGCACGCGTCGCGTGGGGTTCCGGTGACTTCCGGATGAACGGTGTCGCCCTTCTCGAGCTTGAGGTTGTCGACGGTTGTGGTGAGTGCCCAGACGAAGGAATCAACTGGGCACCCTGCCTCGAAGTCAGCGTGATAGGGACGAAGGGTACAAGCCTCCGCTGGAGGAGTACCGGTGATCTGGCACGAGCCAGCAGCGCCGCCCGTCTGACTCCCGCCAATTCCGCCAGTGCCGCCGCCCATGGTGCCGCCGTAACCGCCCAACGAAGGCTGCTCACCTCCGCCGCCTCCGCGCGGCCCAGTCCCACCGGCACTGATTCCCGCAGTGTTCCCGCCGCCCGCCGTCCCAGCACCACCGCCGTCCGACTTTGTGCCCGCATTGCTCGTCACTGAATTCGCGCGCCCTGCGAAGCCTCCCAGACTCACGTTCGTCGTCGCAGTCGAGCCTGCCCCCGCATTCTCGGGACAAGCCTCGATGCGCGAAGGGCTGACGCAACGATTGCCCAAACAAACCATGCCGTTGAGGCACCCCTGATCGTTGGTGCAGCCGATTTCGCAGTCAGCTACGTCGAGATGGGGCGGACTGCAACCCATCGTTACCGCGCCGACACAAACCCAAAAGCGCTCTTTCATCGGCCGCCAACGCGACCATGGGAGATCGGTTTGAGCTCGGAGTACGTTGCGGATAGTCGGAACTAGGCGAGACTTTTGCAAGCGCCACCTCACCTCTTAATCGACGTGGCGCGTGTTCTGTGTCGCACAAATACTGCGCGTCTTGGCTAAGGCACGGGCGGTATTTTCGCTCAAGCCAGCGAAGTTGCGGAAGGTTCGAGCGTTGACTCACAATCCCACTTGGATGCAACCGCGCGGCGACCGTCGTTCACCCGTCGGCGAACCCGAGCTGGCGTTGTGCCGAGCGCAAAACTGAGTCTGGGTAAGTATTCTCTCGCTGGCGATCGCGAGTGAAACGCGAGTCAAGATCGTGCGACACGAGCTGCGTCCTCGCGTCATATTTAACGCGGAAGCGCCAATCGCAAAGACCGCGTGCACGGAGAGAGTCCAATGCGTAATGCCCTCCGATCCTCAATCTTGCTCGGCATCCTCTTGGGTTCGGTACCTACTCACGCGGACGCGCAAACCCTGTACCGTGCACGTTCTTCAGTTGCGGGTAACGAGTCCCGAGCCAATAGTCCAGACGCGTCGTCTACCTCGACGAACGGCCTCGACGGTAGCCGCCCAACAGCGTCGCACGCGCCCAAAGCGACCGCACCGCAAAGACCTGCAAATACTGCATCCTCGCGGAACGCGGTAAGTGAACCGCCGCGTGGCGCAAGTCGACCAGGAGCAGACGTCCCCGCGAGCGAAGCCGCATCCACGTCAGGCGATCTCGTCGCCGATCTGTACAGCAAAGCTCAGAATCGGTACCTCGAAGGCGACGTGGAAGCGGCGTTGCAGTTCATGGAGCAATGCTACGAGCTCTCACGCCGGCCAAACTTGCTGTACAACTTGGCGCAGATCTACCGCGAGCTCGATCGGTGTGAACCAGCACTCAAGAATTATCAGCAGTACCTGAAGGAGTCGCCCAACGGCGAGCGCCGAGAAGTCGCCGAGCACTACGTGCAAGAGCTTGGCAAGCGATGCCCTCCAAAGGAAAAGGAAGCAACGTCCGGTCCTTCGAGCCCCGTCAAATCACTCGCGTATTCGCCGCAACCCGTCGCTCCCGCGTCACCCGTGCTGCCGCAGACGACAGCGACGGGCCCCGAGCGTGCCCGCTATTGGACTCCGGTACGTCAAGCTGGCTGGGCATTGAGCGCGATCGGGGCTGCTGCTGCCCTAGGGAGTGTCTATTTCGCGCTGCAAGCCCGCGAGGCAACGCGCGACGCCGAGCACATTTTGCGTGATGCCCGCGAAAACCCAACACCACCGGTCTGGGAAGAGCGAGACGGAAACGCACGCAAACACGACTACTACTACGATCGCAAGCTGGCGATCGTGTTTGGCGGCGTATCCGTCGCGGCGCTTGGTGCAGGGATTGTGGCGCTTGTCCTCGCACCATCCGCGCCTGCCTCGCGGCACGGTCACGCCTCACTCACAGTAGTGCCCAACGCGGTGGGCGGCGGTTATCGTTGGTCTTTCTAGGCCTATGCATGTCGCACTCCCGTTCCCCGGAACGCACCTGAACCCTGGTGACAGCAGATTCATGGAGGAATCCTCGTAGCGCTCGAATCCCGAGTGAGTATGCTGATAAGTTGCGGTCCGCACCCGACGTAAGCCCTCAAGGCACAGGTTAGTGACCGCGAGCATGCTTAGAAGGAGACAAGGGATATGGGTCACATGCGGTTTGGGGTCACGAGTGCAGCAACATTGGCGTTCATCTTTTTGGGGTGTGAGTCGGAGCAAACAACGACTCCCTCGCGCCCGATCGAATCCGAGGAGGCGACCGTTAAGGTCAATCAGCGCGTTGACGCCGTGCTGACGGGGTTATCCGAAGCCACCGCGGTGATTGACACCACGGATAGCACCAAGGTCGCGACAGACGGGATGAATGGCGCGCTCGGGAACAGCTGCGGGAATTCTGGTTCAACGAATCTGGCGGATGGAACGACCGACACGGTGGACTCGATCCCCCAGGAAACGACCAACAAGCTCAGTGACGTGCTCGGACGCATTGGAGATGAAGCGAAAGAGCATATCTTCCGTGAGGAGTTGATCGAATCCACCGACGGCAATCAGGTGGTCTACAAGATGGACCCAGCCCAGACCTGCGAGGGGGATAGCGAATGCATCGCTAAGTTAACGAAAAACCCCCTGCGCTTCGCCGTGACCGCTAATGGCGATGACTCGCTGAACGTCGCCTTGCTGGTCGGTGAAGAGCGACATAGTCCGGCAACTGCGGTACTGAGCGATAGTAAGATCTCCTTGCGCGGCAACCTGGCGGAAGCCATGGATGCCATTCGTTTGTTCGTTCCCACTCAGGATCAAGACGATCTCCCCGAGAAGTTGGTTGGCTCCGTGGAGTGGTCGATCGAAAAGCGTGGCGAAGGAGACTTCGCCTTTACTTCGTCGATTCTCGAGCGGTTCGAGCTGCGCGTTGGGCAGGCAACCGGGAAACCCATCTCGGTGACGGTTCAGCCAAGTAATCCGACAAGCCAGATCACCATCAACTCCGTAACGAACACTGTGGGCTTCAAGCAGAACCTTGGGGCCGTAGACGTTTCCGTGGCCGGATCAGTGATCTGTAAAGACACAGAGTGTGGCCAGAACGAACAGGCAGGTACCTTCTATTTCCACCTGGGCGGTTTCACCGGTGAGATCCAGACGGCCGCGGGCGCTTCCGAGCTAACGTTCTCGGGGCTCGGCATGGGCAATGATACGTCGTACGCCGCGCTCAACCAGGAGCGCTTGGCGACGATGGATCTGAATCCCAACAACAATCGCAAGTTCTCGATGAACTTCAAGAAGACGGATGGAGGCACGCTGGTCACGTTCGAGCCAGCCCTCGATCTGCACATTGGGATGGCGATGAGCAAACTCTCGGAATCGATGCGCGTCGACATGCCGGACTGGCTCGCCGATGAGGTGTTTGACGTGACCTTGGGCGGGGCAGCCAAACCATCGATTCTGATCCCTTCGGCGAGCTGTAATCCCGACGGCACTTCGAGCACCAAAGAGCAGCTCAAGGTGGTCACTGGCAGCTTGACGTTGGATGCAACCTCGATAGCAAACCCGATCGAAGTGGCCTCGAATATGTGTCTAGTGCCCAGCGAGACACAGGCTGCCGACGGCGCGCATCCGTTCAGTCTCTTGAGCGCTGGTACTTGTCAGTAGTCTCGGAGGCTGATACCCCGCTCACTTAGGATCGTAGGCATGTCTCTTCCGATCGGAGAGACATGCCCGCTGAGCGCTGGGCTGTCACGCCGAGTGCATACGGGCTAGGCTGCTCTGGTCGGGTTTCGCCCAGCGTACTGCGAATCGAGCCCCGCCATGCGTTGAACGGTCGATCGTGAGCTTGCCTTGTGTGGCCTCAGCCGAAAAACGCACGCTCAAAAGCCCGAGCCCGAGCCCTCCTGCTTTGGTGCTGTTGAACGGTTGCAGAACTTCCATGATCTGAGAGTCCCTCAAGCCGGGCCCGTCGTCTTCCACTACGAGCTGAACGGAAGCGTCGTCCTCCTCGACCTTGACGGTGATAGTGCCGCCAGCAGTCGTCGCATCGGCGGCATTGAGTAGCAGGTTCACTACTATCTGTTCGACGACGATCGGATCGAGCAGTGCGCTTGCGAGCGCGCGCGCCTGGATCTTGATGTTGCGCCCGCGCATCCTCGGTAATCGCTGGACCAGACGAACAGTATCGGTAACCAGCGTGGTCAATGAACGATAATCCCGCCGGATCTCGCGCTGGCCCCGTGCGGCGCGTGCCATTCGCTCGGTCAGGTTTCTTGCAGCGTCGAGTGCCTGGCGCATCTCCGCCAAGAGGTGCGGATTGGGCGGTGACCCAGACGCAGCCGTGATCTCATCCAGCCCAAACCCCACCACCAGCAGCAGGTTGTTGAAATCGTGAGCCACGGAGGCCGCGAGCTCCGCCGCATAGGCTTTGCTTTGGACGAGCATCAATGCCTGGCGATCGGTCGCGCGCGCCGCGTCCGCTCGCTTGAGTCGGTCGAACATGAGCCAAGAGATGAACCAAAGCAGTGCCCCGGTGACGAAGACGAAGGCGATCCCCTTAATGTGTTCGAGCCGCGCCAGCTCGGCCACGTCGTGTGCCACTGCAGCTGCCAGCCAGCCTGAGACCACAATGTAGCTGCCCGCGACCAACAGATAGGCTCCCGCCAACCAAGTTGCGTAGTACGCGGGTCTGGTGGAGAGCGCAGAGTAGTCCGGACCAGCCATGAAGGGAGCCTAGCTCATTGGGCGAAAGAGAAACAAGGCCCAGCGGCTCCGATCCGTGGTGGGTGCGGCATCAGCGTGGATTCAGCATTTGCGGCCGGTATTGCCCCCAGACT
>JBLNFG010000139.1:0-4560 GCA_050263495.1 Myxococcales bacterium
GGTTGTACTCCGCGGTCAGAATCTTGCCCCCGGTGCCTGGAAGCGCAATGTAACCGGGAGCCGTGGGAACTTCCCAATCGACCGAAGTGGTGATCCAGTTGCAGGCATCAGTGAAGCCCGCATTCATGTACATGGTGAACTTCTGCGCAAGGCAGTACTGACCTCGCGGGGCCACTGCCTCCCACAGATTGTTGAAGAACTGACTGGGTTGGGTGTTGTAGTCGTACGGATCTGCAAACGGCCCGGCTGGGGTAGATTTGTGATCCGTCGAATCGAACACGAACCAACGATCCGAATCCGGGAACGACGTGCCATTGGGGGGCGTCGGCAAGTATGCCTCGGTCACGGCGTGCGTCCCGGAATTGATGGCTCGTGCGAGTAACCCGGTGCTCCGCGCGATAGCGGCAAGGCGGGAGGCGAACGTGTAACACACCGCACCGCCATGAGCGCATTCAGTTGAGTCGTTGCCTGGTTGGCTGCACGCATGGGCAAGCGCGAGCGTCCGTTCTGGATCTTCTCCGTAGAAAGCGCCGAGCCCACCTTCGGCGTCGTCGGAGGTGAGCTGGTTCGAGTACGTTGCTCGTTGATTCACGAAACGCAGCAGCCGAAGCATGGTTTCGAATTCGGTCGTCGTCCCTTGGGCACTCGCCATTGCATAGTCGAGCAGCGAGTGGTCCCATTCGCTGCGATTGCCACTTCGACGAAACGCTCCCGCACGAACCGCCGTGCCAGTATAGGACTCCTCCGGTACATAGATTCCATTCTCGTCCACTCCAGGGGGATTCACGACGACAACGAAATTGTCCCGTAGATGGTCTTGGTCTGCGTCGGTTTGTGCGCTAGCGAGGTTCCAAGCTAGGCCGTCTTCGTCTTCATCATAGCCGTAGCTCTCCACGTCACCCTTGCTGAGGCCGGCGATTCCTACATACGCCTGAGGATTATGGATGACGTAGAATAGGACGTCCGAACCGATGCGGGCGCCGTCCGGTGCAAAGGCTCTCAGTACATAACGTCCGATTGGAGCGTCCGTAGGTAACGAGATGTTCCAATGCTCACGATCGCTCTTTGCCCATCCTGCTTCGGTGAAGATGCCGCCCGAGTAGTCCAGCGTCGCCGCGAGCGCGCGTTGCCAATTGACGGGCGCGTTAGTGTCAGCGGCAACGATTTCGAGCGTCGCGTTCGAGCCTGACGCACTGAGTCCGTTGTGCTCGAGTGCAACGGAAAACGTGGTGCCGCGCCGTACCGGCGGGGGCCTAACGCCCAGCTTCGGAAAGCTGGTGCTCCCGCCTCCAATCGTGCCAGTGCTCTGAGCGAATGCGACGCCTTCGCTCCAAGCGTCGTAATCAGCGGTGTGCATCGGACCTTGGTAGAGGAACTGAACCGGCTCCCAGCGCCGCTTGACTTCGACGCTGGGTGTTCCTCCGCCTTGCTCGAGCTCCGTCTGGTTCGGATCGAAGCTGACTTGGCTCACCCCGAACCACGACTGGGAGGGCGCGCCCGACCAAGCGGTGAAGTCGAACTCGAGCTCATGGTTCTGAGCCGTAAGGTACCCGACTGGGTAATTAAAGAGCCCTTGGTCGAAGCTCTTTCGATACAGCAGCTTGCTATCTACCTTGATGTTGTCCGTAAAGGCGAACTGCCGATTGGAAGCGCCGCTGAAAGCGCCGCCTTTGAAATAGGTGTAGCCCGGGCTCGAAACTTGGAAGCTGGCGCGGAACTTGGACGTCCGCCCTGACGGAGCAATCCAAGCGGTCCGCATCGGGGCCCCTTGCGCGTCGAAGGCCTCGTAAATGAGTGCCCGATTGGAGCTCGTGGGGCGATACTCGAACTTCAGGGCGTACCAACCCTGACCGCGGCTTACGGCATCATAGCGGTTGCCTTCTGGGCTTACGCTCAGCTCCTCCTCGATTGGACTCGGCTGGTCGGGGTGATGGACCCATCGCACGTTCTGGAACACGGTCCCGCTGTCTGGGATGCCCACGCCCGCAATCTCGGAACGGAGGTTGATCTGAACCACACTCTCAGCCGCCTCGGGTTGATAGAGATAGACCGTATGCGGGTAGACGCCCTGATACTGGAACGTCGCGGAAAACGACGTAAGGTACACGCTGCTCGGCGGCGTGAAGTCCAAACGCAGATCGTTGGCATCCAACGGCGTGCCTTCGCCGGTGCTCTCCAGCGCTTGCGATGCGCTCGCCGCTTCGGCGCGAGTAGCAGACCCATCATTCTCGTCACGCACGACATCACGGCTGCAGGATATCCCGCTGCTCGCAAGCAACGCCATCCATGCTCCGCTCGTGATGCGCCCGGACAGCCCCCAAAATTTTCTGATCATGAACATACCTCCGCGAATTTCGGATCAGAAGCACGCAGAAGAGGAGCCCACTCGATTGGCGTGGCCTGGACGGCGCGTTCCACTCAATCCCTACGCCTCGCGACGTGTGGTTTGGGTGGTAGCCGTACGAGGCACCTGGCGAGAATTGCGTACTACGCCTTCGTCGGAGGCACGAACTCATGCTGCGCGTTCCTTCTCATCTGCGGAATTAGAGTCGCGGTATGGCCGAACCTTCGCGAGAACAATGGAGCGATTTTTATGCGGTGACTCCGCATGCGGCAAAATGCCGCCAGCGGGCCAGCTGCTGGTTGACGGCGGGCCACCGCTGATTCCTATGCCGGCTCCTCCCATCTGAGCCGAGAGCCTGGCCACGAGCGCGGGCTTGCGTCGACCAAGCCTTCGTTGGTGCGCGTGTTCGCTTGCCGCCGTCGCTGCGAACCTGATCGGAACTTGCTCCGCCCAAACTGCAGTCAACCACCTTAGGCATCCAATCATTTGGATTGCACAGGAAGGGAGGACGAGTGCCTCGTCATTCGCTGCCCGGCGCTTCTGCCATGCCGGACCGTGCGCGTCCGAGTGGTCGCGCGTGTTCGTGAGATCGCGAATCCGACGAAGCTCCTACTGCCGATTGGCACCGTTCGAGAGCACCCTTGCCTCTGGCGTGGTGCACGCGGTACCGGAGCTTGATGTGGCCGCAGAGCGAGTCGAGTTTGGCATTTCCGAAAGCAATCGCTTAGCGGAGCCCACTCCTTGAGAACCACGACCGATCGGCTGTGACGAGCCCTCTGATCTCGTGGTGCCGATCATGAGTGGTGCCCAGCTCGTGCGTCGCCTCGGTGATATCCGCGCGAACATGAAGGCGCTCTGCATGTCGGGCTACACGGATGAAGCTGTAACGAGCCACGGCTTCATCGACTCGAAGCTGGCCTACCTGCAGAAGCCGATCACGCCGGAATCCTTGCTCGTCAAAGTGCGTCAAGTACTGGCGACACCAAACTAAAGAATCTGCCGCAGCGAGAACGGATTCGGCGCAGATCATGGGCTGCTGAGGGGCACCGACCTATGGTCGGCACAACCCGGTAGTTGGAAATGGGAGTGTTTCAAATCTAGAAGGGTGATTCAGTTGATCTCGCCACCCGTTAGGAGCCAAGATTAGCTCGAAGGATCGAGGGGAACATGAAGTCAACGCATCGTCGTGGGTATCGTCATCCGTCACTAGGTCGCAGCCTCGTTCGGTTATTCGTGGCCACGGGTGTTGGAGTCGTAAGCGTTCTGTCACTCACCGGCTGCCCAGCAACGGTGGATTGTATCAAGGAGCCGCAAAACACGGCATGCATCACGAGTGCTGGGAATGACACTGGAGTAGGTCCGGGCGGCGCCACGGGTGCGGGTGCAACAGGAAATACTGTTGCAAGCAATCAGAGCGCAGCTAGTTGCTCAAAGTCTTGTGCAAGTGTTGAGGACTGCGCCTGCGGACGCGACGCCGCCAACGGTGCATGTGCGGTCGGGAGAAAGGAGTGCATCGACACCTCGAAGCAGTGTCCGGATTTTTGCACCGGAATCACAGGGAAGATACAGGTTCAATGTGTCAATCAGATGTGCGCAGTCGTGCCTCGACCAGATGAAGGCGCGTGTTCGACGACCTGCACGACCGACGCCGACTGTGCCTGCGGCAAGGACGCACGCAACGGTAGGTGCGCTGTTGGACGCAAGGAATGCATCGATGCTGCCAGCCAATGCCCAGACTTCTGCAGCGGAATCACAGGCAATTTGCGCACCCAATGCGCAAACGGCGCCTGCGTTGTCAAATGAGCCTGCCCTTGGGTCTGCTCGCCTGGCCTGCGAAGCGATCTGACCCAGCGAGATAGTGCTCTCGGGGTTTCGTTTGCTGCGATTTGTCCAATCATTCTGCCGCTTGCCATGGCCATCGAGCGCGTGTTCGCCGCAGCCCCATTGGCCATGCTGAGTGCGTGGCGCCATACTTGGAGTCGTAGCTTCGCGAAATGTTGGTGCCGCCACGTCTTGGGTGAGCCAAGCCCCGCTATCGCCGGCTTCACTTTGCTGTTCCTTGGCGTAGCACGCGTTCAACGTCCCTAGTAGCGCGATTCAATCGAATTGATGGGTCCTACGGACCCGGCCGCTACGCGGCCATCGCGCTACTAGTTTTGTTCCGTTGGGCATTCGCCCAAACCCGAATTCGCTGCGCGAATTCCTAGTACCCCTCA
>JBLNFG010000140.1:0-4381 GCA_050263495.1 Myxococcales bacterium
TGTGCCTTTTCGTGACAATCTCGATGCCCTTCCGACAATTCGCTTCAGTGTTCGTGCGAATCGATCCGTCTGAGTTGGCTTGGGTGCGTCTCTCGCGCCTGGCTCGAGTGCGCATGCCAACTCGAGCAGATTGGGTTGATCGTGGTCTAGGACGTTATGAACTCGAAATCTCGTATCTGGGCAAAGTGCTTTGCAAGCGCGATGATGATTTGTGCTTGTGGTTCCAATCACGGCACCTCCGATGGAACGGCTGGGACCGGTAATGCGATTAGCAGCACGACCAGCAGCACGTTGAGCTCAGGCAGGGGCACCACCACGACGAAGGCACGTAGTTTGGCTGCTTCCGGAGGGAACATCGAGCAGACCATGGGTTCTGGGGGCGCTACCGGCGGAGCATCCAGAACCTCCGCCAAGGGTGGCACGAATGCGACCACGTCATTGTCTGCGAGTGGCGGATCCGGTGCGGATGGCCAAGGCGGCACAGTGACCCATTCGTCCGTCAGCATTCCCACTCCTTCGTCGGGTGGGATCGGCGGCAACTCCAGCGCCGAATCAAGCGGAAGCGCCGGGAAGAATGCTAGCGTTCCCGACACCCACGCGATCGGAAATCCCCGTCATGTGCTCCTGCTCGACGAAGGCAACCGACGCGTTGTGCTGATGGACCTGCAGAGTCCGAGCACCGCGGTATGGAGCCGGCAGATCGAAGCCTCCAAGTACGGCGACAGCATGCGCGACGTGCAGCTGGTGGGAGGCGATCGGGTCGCCGTGTCGGTGGCCAAGGGTTACGTCGAACTCGATCTCAAGACAGGCGAGATCAAGAAAGAGGTGACGAGCTTCACGCGCATCGAGAGCCTGCGTCGGTTGCCTAGCGGCAATACCATTCTCGGTTCCAACGATGGCGGGGTCACGTTGCAGGAATTGGATCCCAAGGATGCGCTCGTTTCCGGTCGTAAGGTGACCTTTACGGCACTCCAAGAGCTGCGTCTGTTCAGGCGTACGCCCCAGGGCACCTTCCTCGTGGGGCTCAAGTCAAAGCTTGCCGAGGTCAATTGGGACGGGCAAATCGTGTGGGAGATGACCATCCCCAACGGGGACTATGTCTACATGGGTGTGCGCCAGGAGAAGAACATTGCTGTCACCTCCGGTTACGGCGCCACGCTGCTGATCATCGAGCCCAGCGCCAAAAAGGTCGTGGCCACCCTCGGTGGCAAGACCCAATCCGATTCGGCCACTATCGCCCCGAATTTCTACGCGGGCTTTCAGCTTCTGGCCAATGGCCATTACGTGGTCACCAACTGGGAAGGCCACGGCAGCTCGAACGGTTCGAGGGGCGTTCAGCTTCTGGAGTACGACGCATCCGGAGCGCTGGTTTGGAAGTGGAAACAGGACGCCAAGCTGGTGTCGTCGCTCCACCACGTCCTAGTGCTCGATGGCCTCGACACCACCAGGCTGCACGATGACGTGAACGGCGTGTTGGCTCCCGTGACTCAGTAATCGCTGAAACGGCGAGGGGTGCCACCAACTGGCTCACCATCCTCGGAGTCTGCTAGCATGCGCCCGCAAGTGGACTCCAGCGCCCGTGCTTACCGAACGATCCAACCGTCGCTCAGCAGTGTCTCACAGCGGATTGCCGGTGCGGTCGCTCGGCTTCGGGACACCGGCACCGACACGGCACCACCCCGCAGTGCGTTGCGTCCACTGCGACCGGAGCAAGTCGGAGTATTGGAGGAATTCAAGCGCTATCTGGCCGCGGTTCACTCTGGCGACGGGGCAAGCAACTACGGGCGGATCGTGCTGCCGCCGCGGACCGGCAAGACCGTCATTGCCGCACACATCTTGGCGCAAAGTGGGCTACCGGCTGTGTTCGTCGTGCCGACGCGGGTGCTCGTCGAGCAGACACGCCGCGAGCTACAGCTCGTATACCCGGAACTCGTCGTTGGTACGTTCTACGGGGAAGCACGAGAGCTCGCACCTAGCGGGATCACCATCACCACCTATGCCATGCTCGATCGGCTCAACGGTTCCGGTGACCATTGGGCAGTGTTTCGCGATGCTGCGTTGGTGTTCTTGGACGAAGCTCACCATTGCATGACCCGCGAACGGCTTTGCTGGATCCGTCAGCTTTTCGCCGAGGACGCCGTTCGTATCGCATTGACGGCAACTCCGGACTACGACGAACGACGGACACTCTGCCGGTTCTTCCCTGATCTCATCCACGAACTTACCGTCGAGGAAGCGCTCGAGCTACGGCTTCTTGCGCCCGCCAGAGTCTGGGTTGCAGAAGTCGACGGGCAAGGCTCGCAGGTGCGACTGCTTGCCGGCGATTTCGACGAGCAGGCGCTAGGCAACGTCATGTGCGAGGCGCCGTTTCTCAGATCGGCCGAGCTCTTTCGTTATCACCGAAAGAATGCAAGTATACCAGCGCTCATCTGCTGCGTTTCGCGCGACCAGGCCGCGCGGCTCGTTCACTACCTCGACCAGCGCAGACCGCCCGAGAGCTTACCGATCGGGCTGATTCTCGGGGACACGACGCGCGAGGATCGGGAGCGGCTCCTTGCGGCCTTCGAGCGTGGCGAGATCGATCCATTGGTGCAGGTGGGCGTACTCATCGAAGGTTGGAATAGCCCGCGCTGCAAGCTACTGATTGACTTAGCCCCGAGCCTCTCCCTCGTTCGCGCGATGCAAAAATACTTTCGCGTTCTGACTCGCTGCGATAACCAAGAGGCGCGCCTGTACGTCATCCTCCCAGCGGAACTACCCGCTTTGCCCATATTACCAACGGAACTCTTCGGCTCACATCTCAAGGACTACGAGTGTGGGGATCTGATTGGTGATGACGAGAACGGCAGCAGCGTGCGAAAGCGAGAGCCGCCAGAGCCGTTCCCCATCCAGTCGGTGAGGGTTCGGCAGCGGATCCTGCTCTCGACCAGATTCGAGCGGCCTCGGCTAGATCGAGCGGATCTGGCAAGCATTCGCTGCGTATTGCTGTCGTGCGATCGATTCGACCCCGAGGATCCACCGCCAATTCGCGAGTTTTGTCAGCTCTTCTTCACGCATGAGCTATTTGTCGGTCGCGGCGAGTTTTTGCTGCGTTGGCTAGGGCTCGCCGCGACCACGGCCAGCTATGCACAGCTACTGGCACGGCTCCTGCCGCATCACGGTGGCGCAGCGAAACTGTGGATTCGCGACGCGTGGATTGGGGGCCGAGACCGATGGTGCCAGGTTGAGCGCCAACACCTCCTGCGCAGTCTTCGTGAGCCTCTTGCTCAAGCGAATCGCGGGCGCGACGAGGCCTTTGCCGGGGCCTGGCGTGCGGCAACAGGCGGGGCAGAGTCGTGCGATCCGAGCTGGGCACGCCGTGACGATTGCACTCCCGAGGCCATCCTGCTGCGCAGAGAACGCCTTGACATGGCCACTTTCGCGTTGAGACTCCTGCACACGACGCGTGGCCGGCGTGTCCTGGCGATGGCACATGGACTTGCCGACTTACCGACGTTGCCCGCGGCATTGATAGCCTTCATCGAGGGAGTCGACATGCGCAGCGCGCAAAGGATATTGGGCAAGTCTCTACGTGATTTCGTTGACGACTTCTCCGAAGTGGCCATCGTGAGGTTGCGTGAGCGGGACAGCAGAAAGCTCGCGCGTTGGCGATTGAGCCCACCGCCAAAGCTGTTTCGTGAGAAGCGGCTGCTCGAGTCGTGGGGTTACTCCGTGGATTCCGAGCGCGGAGTACGCTACTCCACGAGGGAATGGGCTCCGCTGACCGAGCCACTCGCGTGGGGACGGCTTCTGTCCAGTATGGATCGAATCATTGCTGAGCTGGCGGTCCCAACGGATTGGCTGCATGAGCCGCCCACCGTAGAACACCTGGTCATTGACGGTACGGACTATGACGAGCTTCGCTGGTCCACGGACGAGCATGAACTCCTCGTTCTCGCCATCAATGGGATCCGAGACGATCTGGGTGGCGGGGAGGAACACGTTCAGATGCTGTTTGCGCGGTTGACTCTCGAAATTGTGGTAAACGCAGAACGTCAGCTTGCCGAGCTGTGCCTGATGGGTATTGACGGCGCATTTCAGGCTGCCTCCATCGAAGGGCAGGCGGGCCAATTGGTGGCGCGGGGCGTTGCCGAGCGATGCTGACGATAGCCTCGTGCCAACCTGAGCATCGACAAACGACATACCGTGCATACGGTCTCTGTTTCCTCGTTTTTCGGCGCGCCGTGGGCACCGTTGAGCCACCTCGTGTTGAACTTCCGACATGCTGTAGCGCTCGACGTGCTCGTCTTGGATGACTTCCTCACTCGCGCTCGGGCTGAGCATCAACAGATTCAGGTTTACGTCGAGGCCCGTGATGGGACGTACCGCAGCATATGAGTTC
>JBLNFG010000141.1:0-3887 GCA_050263495.1 Myxococcales bacterium
AGGCGATTCTCTGACGATGAAGTGGAGAAGCACCGCGCGATGCTGGCTTCCGGGGTCGAGGAAGTCCACTTTGCGCACGACATTGCACGTGACGTCTCGGAACCTCCTCATCCCTCGGGAAGACAACCTCGGGCGATCCAGATCGGCGACAAGGACGAAGAAGTGTCCGACTCAGGCGCTCCTCAATCCACCTCACGCGAGACGTGTTGATGAAATCTCGGAACCACTCGGCGGCTGGCCCATTCAAGTAGCCCTCTGGCGCGACCACGCTGTCTGACGGATCAATGCAGCCACTTCCGAGTCTCCGTGGGCGGCACGCTTGCACTTCGCAAATGCACGGGCAACGCACTTGCCCACTCAATCTGCCCCCCTAACAAGTTCACCGCAAACGGTTCTTGCGTGTGTAGAATAGCCCTCCCCTACCAAGCAGGGGAGGCTGGTAACATGGCGCCGTTCAGGGCCAGGTCGCAGCATGGTTCGGAACTGGGAAGCACGAGGATTCTGACCGGCTTGTCCGGCTGCATTTGGTTGAGTAACCTTTCTACAGCCGGAGGGTTGAGCGCGTTCGCAGGGGGCATGACATACTGACTGTGTTGCCATCCCCGAGCGAGCTCGGGGGCGAGACCAATCGAGCGAACCTCGCCACCGCTCGGAAGCGACGCTTGGTAGTTACGAGCTTGAGCGTAGAGTACCCGCCCAGCATTCCAAGTCACTCGAAAGTGCCGCGACCGACTCACAAAGCCTAGGGCGCCCACTGCAAATGCCGAAATGACAATGCCACGCCCTAGTGCGCGCGGTATTCGAGGCCGTAAACGCCACAATCCAACAGCCCCGATAGAGGCAGCGACAGCCGCACCGGCGTTGGGGCCCATGAAATAAAGCTCCGATATCCGCTGCATCGGCCAAGTGACGCTCACGGCGAGAAACGAGGTAGCCAACACTAGGGCCCAGACTCGGCGACACTTCACCCAACAAATGAAGGCACCAACGAGCACCGCGGACAGTCCGATGCCGGCATATGCCAGGAGACTCAGGGGAGCGGGAAGACGAACGTAGTGCACAGGCGACATGGCGAGCTGACCAGCTATTGACAGCGCAATGTTCTGTCCCAGATTGGTTCCAAAGTGAACGCTGTAGCGCCCCTGATGATGCGTGGCCTGTGCAAGACCACCCCAGACAAAGCGAGCTGCTCCGTGCAGCAATGCAGGAACTAGAATTGCCAAAAGGAGCGCAGTCCAGGCGCCCCAATTGCGAGCAATCCGCCTGGTCGCAATCCCCGCAACAAGAGCTGCCAGCGCGACCGATGCAGCCCAACCATAGTAGGTTTCCTTGATATGTGGACCAACTACGCCGGCGATCACGATCGTCGCCCAAGTCCGACGGCCGATGTGGGCACCTCGAATCAGATGCTCCGCCGCATCCCAAGTGGCAATGCCTAACAGCAACCCAGTCGCTGCTCCCCACGTCTGACCAACTGTCGGTAGCCACAGAGACACGGCGGTGGCGGCGTGTAGCCCAAACCAGATAATTGCCAGGGGAAAAATGCTCCTGCTCCGTGGTGAGAGGCGCTCGCCGACCTCTCGGATGCACCACAGAATCGCAAGGAGGGGCGGCACTTGCAGCACCATCGTCCACCTAGCATCCAAGGTGTTCGGGTCGCAGACGTACCCCGCCACGAGGTCAAGTACTCGGTACTGCCGGTCCGCCCAAATCAATTGCAGATTCTCTAGAAAGGTTCGCCCGCTCCGCGACAGGATGCAGTAGATATGCTCATCGTGCACGACCGAGTAGCGGGAAGCGAGTGGCCAGACAAGCAGCAGAGTGAGGATGCCACCTGCGGTCAACACGAGAATTGGGTTGGCGCGTGGACATTCACGGTCGCCCATTTGCTGCTCCTCTCTCGTTCTTGTGACTGCTCTCCCCCATCCTGGAGAGCAGCGTTTCCAAAACCCTGGCCAAATCCGCCTGCCCCTTGCTCGACAAATGGATCTCGTCCCGGTAGTCGTCCATGTGAAATCCCGACTCATGCTCAAAAGGAATGTCGTTCTTGCGGAGGTAGTCCTCAAGCATTCTCCCTTGCGCGTTCGGTTGTCCTGAGACAAATTCGTTTATCGTACGGTGGAGAACCACAACAAAAGCAACGCCCGCGCGCTCGGTGAGCTTCTTTAGCTGTAGCCATCCGGGATTGACTTGCCCGTCGAACTTGTCAATGCCCAAATCGCTGCGTCCGCGGGGGTGAAGCGCAGCCTCGAATCGAGGCCAAACGTAGCGCGACCAAGTATCTACTACTACCAACGCACGTCGCGCATGGGGGAACGCGGGATGCAGTCCTACAATCGCATCATGCGTCATAATGTCACCAAGGTCGTGGCTACTAAAAACGGCGATGATCGCCTTTGCGCCAAAGAGTCCGTGCTTGGTGAGAAACGCCGCAGCGTTGTCGGGGCCCCAGCTGCCGGCCGAAATATTGAGGACCCTCGTATTGGGGCCATGCTGCTTCTGAAGTCTGGTCTCCAGAAGCGACGTGGCCAGAGCGTCTTGAGGTGTCGGGTTTCCCCCGTTGATCAGGGAATCCCCCAGAACAAGAGCCTCGACCACGCTGCCTTCACGAATAGGCTTGCTGCGCATCCCGAACTCATTGGTCTCTAGGACGTTGCCAAACGGTCGAAGTCGCTGATTGGGGGCGTGCATGTACTCGTAATCCGGATCGGCTACGTATATGGCCCCTTGCCCGAATCCCATCATCCGGAGTACGAACTCCGCCGTCACCAAGCTCAGTGTACCAGAAGACCAGAACAATACCCTCATGCGCCTCGGACGAGTCGTACAAGCGCACATGTGGCACTCGAAGCTGCCTGCGGCACCACCCGAGACAACACATTCAGGTGCGGACATTTCTCCGCGCCAGTTCTCCTGCAGCTGCTCTTTCATAGTTGCTGTGCTCTGAGCATCCAAACCACCAGTCGACAGCCAGCGAGGGCAATATACCCATGGGCGAACGTTGTCCGAAAGAGAAATTCACTGAAGCATTCCGCCCGCTGCCGATCATACCGGACTGGCGTTGGATCTCCGCCGTACAGGCGAAGAGTTGGTCGCGGAGAACATGATGCTTCGGCAGCAACTGATCGGTGTTGCTATCAAGGATCGTGCGTGGCTGGCGCGACACGGTTCTCCTGGTGAAGTCTGGCAGACAGCGTAGCTCCCCGGTGCGGAATTGGCCCGAATTGGCTCAAGTGTGAGGGGGGCGCGCAATTCGGTGCGACGGTATACCAACGGGACGCCGGACCAAGTCCATGGAGCGATTTCATCCATGCAAGCCGAAGGTCCTGACAGAACAGTGTTTCAACACTGGTCGTCCTCTCATCGGGGGATCGGTCAGAGCATACCCGCGGGGAGAAGTCTCGCCCTATCCGTTATGGCTGGAAAGCACGTTGCGTTTCCGGTATTAAATGGACTTGATCACTACCGGAGAGTCGCTTGACTCTCGGATGATGATGGTGGCCACTACAGGTTACCCCGTTTTGCGCGCAGCGTGGTTGTCCGGTTGTCTGCGAATGAGCCATTTATGCCGTCGCGTCCACGCTGGCACGCGCTTAGCTCACATGCTGCTCATCCTCCACGCCAGATTCCAGCGGCTGCTCCGTTGCGCCGCCTGACTTCAAGCCCTCTTGCCAGTGGGGGCAACATGTCGGTATCTTTCGGCTGACGCGCAAGCGAGCGTTCGGTTGCTCTCAACCTTTTGGTTGGGCGATCACGACACATCTGAACGAGAGCAGATCGGACATGAGCGACTTCCAATACCGCGGTCACCTGCCACAGCTAGATGCACTCCGCGGAATTGCCATTCTGCTCGTGCTGGTCGTTCATTCGCCAGCAGTGTTCCTGGT
>JBLNFG010000142.1:0-7731 GCA_050263495.1 Myxococcales bacterium
CCATTGCTGCAGATCTCGCTCTGAGCGCAGGAGTTCTGACTCTCCCACTCTCCAGCGCTCGAGCACGTCTGTGGCGTCTTTCCGCTGCATTGCTTGGTACCCGCGCTGCACGCCACGCACACTCCGTCACCGCGACAAATCGGCGTCGCGCCGCTACACGCCGTTTGGTCTTGCCACTGCCCCGCGCTCGAACATGTCTGCGGAGTATTCCCGTTGCATCGCTTGTCACCCGCCGCGCAGGCCACGCACAGTCCGGCGCCAGCACAGACCGGCGTCGCTCCACTGCACGACGTTTGTTCCCATTGCCCTACGACCGAACATGTACGCGTAACATTCCCGCTACATCGCTTCTCGCCGGCTTCGCACACCCCTCTGCAAACGCCATTCGAGCAGCTCTGACTCACGCACTTGGCCCCGACGGTGACCGTGACCAGATCCGGGCCGCATATCTCGATTGTCTGACCATTGCACACGCTGTCTCCAGGCGTCCTGCCATTGCATCCGGCGGCGATTGGCTTGCATGTTCCGGCGTCGCTTCCTGGGCGACTATCACACAGTTGTCCGTATTCGCAGATCCCGTTGATCTCCCAGCGGCCATCCCGACACACCACCGCCTGCGCAACTGCGTGATCAGCGCAACCGTATTGCTGCTCAGTCGCATCACACGGCGTACTCACTTTGCCGATCACCGCTGCACTTTGCGCTCCGCCAGTCGACGTCACTCCTCCCAAGCTCGCCGTCATTGCGGCAGTGGTGTTCGATGGAACGTCTTGCGTCCCTCCGCCACCTATTGCGCCAACGTCTGCGCGTTCAACACTCACCCCACCGCTGCCCAATGTCACACCAACGCCACCGCTCGGGGCAGTTCCACCGTTATTCGTCTCGTCCCGAAGCGCATTACTATCTCCGCCCGAGCTTCCACCCTTCGGCGCGGCACTCGAAGTTGCGCTCGCACCACCAGTCCGCCCAGCGACGCCCACCATTCCACCCTCTCCGAGCTCTCCTTCCTCGTACGGCTTCTTCTTCAGATCGGGCAACAAACACCCCGACGCAACGGCGCATACGGCACCGCTCATTACGTAGCGCGCCCATACTCCGGCGCGCATCAGAACGTCCCTTTCATCGCGAGCCCGCCCAAGCCGACCGCGACACTGAGCGGCTCGGCATGCTCTCGCTTGGGCGTGGTGACGAGCCAGGTGATCCCAACTGCTGCCGCGCCGACGCCTCCCACGATGAAGCCCACCGTCGAAACATTGCGCCATCGATCGTAACTCGGAGCGTATCGGTCGTAAGTGGCATCGTCGCACTCGTGGTTGCTACCGCAATCGGCCTGCTTGTACTTAGCCAACGCAATTGCGCCTGCCGTCGCACCCGCGAGCAACCCCGCTGCACCAACCCCGGCTGCAACCCAGCCCACGACAGGGAATGGCGCTCTCGCCGTGCTTGTTTTGGGTTGGTCCGGCGCAGTACTGGTCTTTTGTTTGTCCGGCGCAGCGTGACCGCGCGGGGGCGACACGACTCCTGGAGGTGCGGTCTTCGTCGCAGATTCGGAAGGTACGGAAGGTGCGCGCGTTGACAAAGCCGACGATGACGCAAACTCGAACCGCACGCTCCTGCGCTCTCCTTCGGCTAGAGTGACGAGCTGGGTCTGCGTCTGGCCGTCTTTCGTCGTCACGCTCACCGTGTGATTGCCCGGATCGAGTTCGTGTCCATTGGCAGCGCTGTCCGTGGGAAGCTTGCTCCCGTCGATGGCTACCTGGAGTTCGGCCAGATTGCGATTCGCAGCTTCAATGCTCACGCTCGGAATGCGCGGCGAGAGGGCACTCAGCTTCGATTGGGCTTCCTGCTGCGCCTTCTGCTGCGCCTGCACCTTCCAAGCCTCTTTGGGCCATGACGCGTCAGGTGTAAGGGCGATCGCCTCACGATACAGCCTCGCCGCTTCAACCAGCTTTCCCTCTTTTTCGCTTGCCATTGCGGCCCAAAGTGCCGTGTCCGGCATCCGCACCAAGCGCCACGATTTCGCGAGTTCACTCGACGCTTCTTGGTAGTTGCCTGCCTCGAACGCATCGCGTCCCTTGCTATAGGCGTCGCGCGCCGTCTCCTTCGCGTCTTGCGCAAGTGCCGGCACTGCTGCGAACAGCATTGAAGTTAACAGGGTGGCAAGGGCCAAGGTCCGTCGATGCTTGTATGTCATGGGATTCGGATCCTGTCGCGGCTTATGTATCCCGTGCGCTAGAACGGTGCATCGTGCGCGCGTGACTTGGGCCGCGCACTCGATACTGATGTTGGTGAGATCACCGGCTTGACGGTGCCCGACTTCGCCGACGATGGTGTAGATGTCGCTCGCGCAGGCGGTGGCTTAGGCGGTGCGGCTCCGGCCATTGCCGGCTTGGCGTCCTTGGACGGCGCAAGCCCGAGCCCTGGAGTTGTTCCCTTCGAAGCGCCAGCCCCCACGGGGTCCGTAGAGTGTGCAGAGGACGCCGCGGCAACGTCGCCACCTTTTGCACCGAGTGCGGCGCCAGTGATCGCTATAGCGTCGGCACCTGTTGCGGCAACGTCGGCACCTGTTGCGGCAGGACGCGGCTCGAGCCGCGAGGGAACCGGTGTTGGATCGTCGTTACTGCGGGGTGTCTTTTGCGCCTGAGGTGCAGGCAGAGCCGCTTCGGGCACCGCCGTCAGCGTCGCCGCAAACGCCGTGGAAGACGTGACGGAGCCCTCCGCCTCTGCATTCTGTCGCGCATACCCGAAGTAGCCGAGTCCGCTCGCAGCACCGCCGATCAGCAACGCGGCCGCAGCCACCCGGTACACCGACGCACTCTTGCGCGACCGCGGCGAGGTTACCGACGAGGGCTCGACGGTGTTTTGTGAATGTGTCGGCGCAGCGGCGGCCTGCACCTGTTCGATCCCTGGTTTTTGCGCTTCGGTTACCGGCAAAGAACCGGGAACCCCGTGATGTTTGGCGGCGGCCGACAGGACTCCGCCTGGAAACTTGGCTGCTGATCCCACGGAGGGAGTGCTGCGACGAGCTTGAAGCGCGCACAGCTGTGCGGATGCCTCCCTAATACTGTCAAAACGCTCTTCCAACTTGCACGCTGTAGCCTGGGCAAACCACTCGTCGAATCCGGTTGGAACCACAGCGACCTCGGACGGTGGTCTGGCGGCGTGGCTGCGAATCGCGTCCCAGAGCAGCGCCAGGCTGCTCGCGTCAAAGGGTCGCCTGCCCGTTACGCATTGATACGCCAGCACCCCAAACGACCAAATGTCCGTGCGGTGGTCGACCCTGGAACTATCGACAATTTGTTCTGGACTCATGTAATACGGCGTGCCGATCGGCGCTTCGGTGCACGTTCCCACGCTGCTCCCGAGAGACTTTGCGCCGAGTACTTTGGCAATCCCAAAGTCGAGCACCTTCACCACCTCGGGGTTGCCCGGAGCGCCTTCGCTGTCTGCCTGGTAACCCTCGATGAACACGTTTTCGGGCTTGAGATCGCGATGCACGATCTGCCTTCCATGTGCCAGGGTCAATGCTTTGGCCACTTGCGACAATAGGCACACGGTCTCTTCGAATGGGAGCTTGCCTCGACGAATCAAGCGGGCTGCCAGACTCTCGCCCTCGAGCAACTTCATCACGATATAGGGCGTGTCGTTGTCGATACCGTAATCGGTAATATCCACGATGTGGAGACTGGTGAGTTCAGCCGCCGCGCGAGCCTCGCGCTCGAATCGCAAGCGGTTCTGCGTCGAGCCGGCATCACTCGGGTTAATCAACTTGATCGCGACGGGCCTCAGCAGATCGAGTTGCTGCGCGCGCCACACGGCGCCCATTCCGCCTTGACCCAGTGGCGATAACAGTCGATACCGACCTCCAAGTACGCGACCCTGCATCGAGCAAACCTCGGTTGGGATTGTGCCCACGCGGAGACGTGTTGGCTAGGCACAATGTGTTTGTCCCAGGTTACCTGGGGAAACATCGCGGCTCCGGGTGCGTTACCGGTGAGTTGACCAACGAACCGGAGAACGCCAAACGGTCGCCTCTCCCCTGCTTTGCGTCCAGATCGCGCTCGCCAAATTCTGGGCCAGCCATTTTGGGGGAGGGCTTGCACTCGATTCCGACGCGCCCGCCTGGAGCCGCCGCGGTGGCACAGTGACGACCGGCACCACTACTGGTGACCGGCACTCGATCGCGCTCGTGCACCGTTGCCCGTGATCGGACATCCTTACGCTTTTTGAAGAACGAGTGCGGCGTCGTTCTGTTTGCGCGGAAGCTGCGTTGGTTGGCGCTCCGTTACCGCGACGAACAAACCAACAAAATCCTCCAACGAGGAACCGGACCGCCATTGCTGGCAGCGTCGGGCCCTTGGGGGCGACGAACAAACCAACAAAACTCTCCAACGCGGCGCTCCTTCGAACGCCAGCCGACTAACTCGCGCAGTGTCGACATTCTTCGACGCCGGACTACACCCCGCGGGCACCCAGCTCGAAATGGTTGAGCGACACAGTTTGGTGGCGGGCGAACCTAGGCTTCGACCACCGAAGCGTCATGGTCGGGACCCTCCACGCTCGAAATGGTTGAGCGACACAGTTTGGTGGCGGACCTAGGCTTCGACCACCGAAGCGTCATGGTCGGGACCCTCCACTCGGCAATGGTCCGGCGCAACCTGGATGTCGCGAAATATCCACTCCACTTGTTTATGGTCCAACTATCGCCCGAGCAGGCCCCCGATCGCTGGATCGTGCAAAATTCGGGCGACAATGGCCTAACCACTGGGAATTCTCGGTACACATAGTGACAATTCGCATCGGGATGCGCCAATTGGAGGGATGGAATGCGCGAAGGCGCACTAGTATCGCGAGAGGCATTGGTGCATCCTGTACGTCGCTGAAGGGCAGCACGCATCAGCGTGCTTTTGGGTGCCGAGCAACCGTTGCTTTGCACGGACAGTATCACCTTTTGGAGAATCAAAATGTATAAGACCTCTCGAAGTACTCGCTCACGAATGGGCACGCGAACACTCTGGCTCACTGCCTCAGTTGCCATTCCAATGCTTGCATCGAACGTGGCTTTCGCCGATGAGCTCTGCGGCGATACGACGTGCCAGAAAGGGTTCGTGTGCCAGTCCTACGCCATTGACAAGTGCAGTCCTGGCGCGAGAGAGGACGTGAAACCTCCGGCGGCTACTGGCGGCACTACGAGTCGCCCCCCGGTGGCGACGGACGTTGGAGCAGCCGCTCCAGGTGATAGCAACACCGAACCGGTATGTGAAAGCTACACTTCCTACGAATGCGTCCCAGCACCGTGTACCGTCGACACAGATTGTGCGGATGGGATGGTATGCCATACGTACACTACAGAGATGTGTTCGGGCACGACCACCCCTGCATGCAGGGCCGGCGATCTTGAGTGCACTGTCCAGCCGCCAGAGCCGCCGGAGTGCACAACCACCACGAATCAACAGTGCGTCGCGCGCTATCAACTCCCCTGCACTGTTGCCAGCGATTGCGGTCCGGGGTTCACCTGTGAAGAGCAACAAACTTGTTGGTGCTCGGGCTCGAAACCGCGGAGCGGCACTGCCGCGGATGGGTCCGAAGGTTCCATCGCCGAACCCGTAGATCCGGGCAGCGTCGATCCACCAGAGTGTGGTTGCGCACCAACAGGCACGTTTCAGTGTCGACTGCAGACCATCGCTTGCGGTACGGATGCCGATTGCCCAAGCGATTTGGTCTGCGTCGAGAACCCGAGCAGCGCCTGCTGGGCCAGCTCAGACGGCACTTCCGGTTGCACCACGCCGGACCCGGCAAAGGTGTGCCAGCCTCGCTACTATCGAGGGGGCGCCGGTGGGGTAGACGTCGCGCCAACCCCGGCAACAGGAGGGCAGTCGTCAACGACTCCAACCGGGACAGGTGCTGCTGCCCAGGGCGACGACGGAGAGCTTGACGGCAACGACGATGCTGACAGTGATCTCCCGGACCAGGTCCGCAAGCACCCTCATCATCTCCCTGGCTTTGGTTGTACCGTGGCGACGAGCTCCGATCTGAAGCATTCCGGTCTTGCGTCGCTGCTGCTTGGCGTCGGGCTGGCGCTCGGGATCCGTAGACGTCGGGCTCGGAAGTAACCTCGCTGCGTATTGGATTCCTTCCCCCGATTCTTCCCGTTAGTGGTACCGAGGTTGCCTGTCGTCCCCCGACGGGCACCTCGGTTCGTTTTTTTGACGACCTCGAATCCCGGCGCAATCCGTGGTATCCGCGTCAAATACAAACGATTCTCCCGAAACACCGCTACCCATCAGGAATCCACTTCGGGCAAACTGCCACCCGAGGGTACCTCGATGGCGCACGGCAAGATAAGGCTACTCCAACCATCTCGATCCGCGACCAGCCTCTGCACACTGGGTCTTGCGCTTGGCTGCGCGTTACCCGAGATGCACATGCGCAAGAGCGAGAATGGCATTGGTGGATCCACCAGCAGCGGGACAAGCGCGAACGCAGGTTGGTCCGGCACAATTCAAGGCATCTCGAGCGCATCGCCGAGTAACGCGGGCGGGGCCATCCGTGCAAGCCACGACAGTGGCGGTAGTGCTGCGGGCGCCGGTGCGACTGGGTAGCTCGTGCGCTCACGGTGGCTCACAGTCGGGGGATCGCGCATCGCGACCTTAAGCCCGACAACGTGTTCCTCGTGCGTGAAGGAGACGTCGAGATTGTCAAGGTGCTCGACTTCGGGATCGCGAAGCGGCTCGACGTGCAGACGTATAGCGGCGCAGCCAAGACGCGTACGGGCACGCTGCTGGGCACGCCGTACTACATGAGCCCGGAGCAGGCGCACGGGAAGACTCTCGTCGATCACCGCACGGATGTCTGGTCCTTTGGCGTGATTGGCTACGAGTGCATCACGGGGCGCCGTCCCTTTGACGAACAGACGCTCGCGGCGCTGCTGTTGGCCATCTGCAGCGAAGCCCCGCCGACGCCGTCAAGCGTCGCGCTGGTCCCGAAAGGCTTCGATGAGTGGTTCAGCCGTGCTACGGCGCGCGAGCTCGACCGGCGATTCTCCTCCGCTGCGGAAGCGGCGCAGGCACTGGCTGCCCTTGGTACAGCTACTAGTGAAGGTCCAACCGCTTCTCTGACGAAGTCGTCTTCGCTATTTACCAAGACGGTAGAGGCGACCACGACGCCTCTCGTCGAGACAGTCAAGCCCTCGTCGGTGACCAGCTCAGGCGCGCCCGTGAAGGGGAAGCCCTTCTCGAAAAGGGTGTTGCTCGTCGCGCTACCAGCCGTTGCCGCACTCGGAGGGATGGCGTGGTGGCTGAGTTCGAAGCCCAGCGCGCCAGAGTCGGCAGTATCAACACCAAGCGTCTTGGCAGCCACCCCCGCGCCGTATGCCGAGAACGACCTGAAGACGGGTCCCGTAACAACGCCCTCGGCTTACGCATCGCGGCACCCACGCTTTCACCCGAGAGCCCGCCGCAAACCGCCGCCACGCCCTTGGTTGTACCTCCCGCGTCTCCCTCCGAGAGTCCGCCAACGCGTGCTCCGGTCGCTGCCTCACTGCCGTCAATTACGCCAGTGGACGTGACGACACCAAGCGCGACGATGTCTTCGCCAACTCGAAGTTCGACCTCCGACACTGTGACAAAGCACGCCGCGACAAAGCCCGGCGTGACGAAGCCTGCTGCGCCGACTCCCGAGATTACGAAGGCGGAAAAGAAACCCTCCGTTGCTGCGACTGCGCCGGGCCCG
>JBLNFG010000143.1:0-8067 GCA_050263495.1 Myxococcales bacterium
GGATCCAGAGCGGGTCGGCAATCAAAGGCTAGTGGTGGTAAGCGAGCTCTCAGGACGCGCGAATGTCCTCGCGAAGGCCGAAGAGCTGGGGGTTGCGGTGGATGCCGGTGCCGAGGTCGAAACGCTTCAGGCGATCAAAGACGCCGAGGCTCGGGGCATGGCATACGAAAGTGCCGAAGCGAGCGTCGCACTCTTGTTGCACAGGCGCAGTGCGGATTATCAACCCTTGTTCCGTGTACTCGATTACCAAGTCATGGTCGGGCAACGGCAGGGTAGCCAGCCGTTTGCAGAGGCCGTGGTCAAGGTTCAGGTCGGCGGTCAGATTATGCACACGGCGGCGGAAGGAACGGGGCCAGTCAGCGCATTGGACGCCGCACTACGAAAGGCGCTCGCATCCCCTTACCCCGGCATCGCACAGCTCCGTTTGGCGGACTACAAGGTTCGCATCCTGGATGGTACAGCGGGCACGGCATCGATTACTCGTGTATTGATCGACAGCCAAACCGAGTCCAAAGAATTCACGACGGTGGGGGCTTCGGAGAACATCATCGAAGCGTCCCTACAGGCATTGGTAGATAGCATCGAGTATGGTTTGCTCGACAGCGGAATCAAAAGCGAAGATGCGCTCGACGGTTCGGTGCACGTTACACCGAGCCCTGCGACGCAACCGAAGCCGTCTGGGTCGAGTCGTATGGAGGTTACTTGAAAGCACGTGTTGTTCTGTTGCCCGGTGATGGCATCGGGCCTGAGGTTGTAGAAGAAGGTCGGCGTGTTCTCGTAGCGGTCGCGAAGAAATTCGGCCACGACTTCGCGTTCGAGTCTAGGGACATCGGTGGCATCGCGATTGACAGGTACGGCGATCCATTCCCGTCTGATACGGAAGCTGCCACCCTAGCGAGTGACGCGGTCCTCTTGGGTGCCGTGGGCGGCCCGAAATGGGACAATCCAACCGCCAAGACCCGTCCAGAAATCGGGTTGTTCCGGATTCGTTCCGCGCTCGGTCTGTACGCGAATCTGCGCCCCGTGCGCCTGTTCCGTGCCCTGCTCGATTCCTCGCCACTTCGCCCTGAGCGAATCGACGGCGTCGACATCTTGATGGTGCGCGAACTCACCGGCGGTCTCTACTTTGGTCACCAAGAACGTCAGCACACCAGCGCGGGAATCCGTGCTGTCGACACTTTGGTCTACACGGAGTCGGAGATTCGCCGGCTCGTGCTGCGCGGATTCGAGCTCGCTCGTCAGCGTAACAAGAAGGTCACCTCTGTCGACAAAGCGAACGTGCTTGAGACGTCGCGACTGTGGCGGCAGATCGCAACCGAGATTGGAGCCAGCTTCCCGGACGTCTCGCTCGAGCATCAGCTGGTCGACTCGTGCGCCATGCGGCTGGTGACGAACCCAGCCAGCTTCGACGTCATCGTCACCGAGAACATGTTTGGCGACATCTTGTCGGATGAAGCCGCCGTGGTTGGCGGGACTCTGGGCCTTTTGCCAAGCGCGTCCATCGGCGACAAGAAACTCGGTCTGTACGAACCAATTCACGGCTCGGCGCCGGACATTGCTGGGCAGGGAATCGCCAACCCGCTTGGCACGATCCTGAGTTGCGCATTGCTGTTGCGCTATAGCTTGGGACTCGAAGCGGAGGCCGCCGCCGTCGAAAAGGCTGTCGATCGGGCGTTGGACGACGGCCTCAGAACGAAGGATCTAGATCGTTCGAAATACATAACGACCTCGCAAATGGGACAGGCCGTGTGTGAACGACTCTGATCCGTAACGCATTACACCGCGCAATCGGAAAGCGCACATTGATGGTGGGGCCCGGACGTGTCCGAGGCCCCACTGCTGCTTTGAATCGGAACGAGAAGCCGCCGTGAAAGTCCGACTCCGGCAACACGGTGCGGCAACGCCTGACTCTGAATCAGCACTCCGGCGCCAACCCGCCGTCGTCGTGTTCAGAAAGAGAAGTTGAGGTGCAGGAGCCAACCTTGCGGCAGTTGTGCGGGAAGACCGGAAGACTGGCTCAACACACGCTCCTCGATGCGAGCTTCACGATGGATAACGTAGAGCGACCAACCCACGGCGCCCATCGGCAAACCTAGCCCTAGTGCAAGCGCGCCGGTGATGTTTCTGCCAGTCGGCGTGCAGGTATCGCAGATCGCGTCCGCTAGAATGGCAACGCCCAAAACCGTTGCGAGCGTACCCACTGCACCAGCAATGAATCCAAAATCACGCATCACTTGATTGGCCGGCGATACGTTGACCCAACGGGATCCCCGCAACTGCAGCTCAACGCTTGAACGCGCGTCCTCTGCGCTCGTCACCCAAACGGTGTAGTCGCCCAAGGGGAGCTCGACGGTGCACTGCGATGTGCAAGTTAGAATCGCCAACTCGGGCTGGCGTGGATCGAATTCCTGATGGCGGGGAACCACGTACGCCGTGGCACCGGCTTCTCGAACGATCAGGCTAAGACGAGCGTACCCCGCTCGAAGACCCGCCGAACTCGCGTGCAAAGGTTCCCCGATAGAAGGGATCTCGACCGTGGTGGCAACCGGAACATTGGTGGCCGAAGGAGGCGGACTGGTGGGTTGCGGGCCCGACAAGGAACGTGGAGCATCGGGACGAGCCAGTTCAGGGCTCAGTTGCGGGCTGGAGGCAGTGGGGATTGGACGGCTTGGAACCGATTGGCTAGTCGCGGGAGCCAATTGGGGCGGTGGAGGCACGGTCGCTTCGTCATCATCGAGCGGCATGGAAGCGGTAGGCACTTCGGCCGCTGCCAACTGTGCTCCGAAAAGGGACAGCAGAACCGATCGCTGCCATGGTGGAAAAAAGGATGTTCTCACGGATCGATTAGGATCCCTTCTTCTTGTGCTTCTTCTTGTGGTCCTTCTCTTCGTCCGATTTCGGTGCCTTGGGGCGAGCCTCCTTAGCGGCCTTCTTGATCTCCTTGATTGCCAGCAAAATGGCAGCGGCGCGACGGGCTTTGGGATCGAAGTCGACGAATTTGCCAGTGAGCTTCTCAGGGGGTTCATTCGCTCTTGAAACGGTTGGGATCCCGCTATCATCGACGGCAATCTTTAACCCATCCGGACCCTCGAGTTGGTCCCGTTCATTAAACGTGAAGCTCACGCTCGAGGATTCGATAGCTAATTGTGCGGGAGCTACGAACGTCGCAAGAAGCCTGCCCTTGTCATCCGTCAGTTTGCCAGCCTCGATCTTGGCAACTGGCTCGTCCTTGCGCGTAATCAGGCCATCTTGCCGAAGCTTCGTCGGCAGAAAGCGGCTGCCTTTGACCGGGGCGAAATCAAGAGTCCTCACTATTACGATAGCTTCTGCATCAACAGGCACAGCACCAGCGCTGTTCCTCGTCGATGATTCACCGGTTGGGCTGCTTGCTTGCGTGCTAGGCGCCGGGGCAGCTTGACTCGCCGAGGGCAGCGGAGTCGCGGTTTGCTGCTCACGAGCCTTGTCGCAGCGACATCCGGCGAAGGTTACGGCAGCCGCTGCCGCGATGATGAATCCTGAACAACGCATGCAGCCCATGCTACCCCGAGCCTTGGTGGACGTGCCACCCGAAACGAGGAAGAGTCACGACTGCGCGCTCCGCGAGATGACGGTCAGTGCCTCTTTAGTGCCTCGAAGCGCAGATGCAGCTAGGCAGGTGCCATCTTCGGCCTACTCACTTCCGCGGGCTCTTGCCGGCTGCCGTGTGAGCCAAGCCACGCGCGACCGCAGAGCGCAGATATTCTCACCCTGTGCCCCGTCTGTTGGCGCGAATCTAAGTCCGTTACTCACCGGCTTCGCCCCACTCACTTGGATTTCGCATGCGTCTTACGGATCACACGCTCACGGGACAGGTTGGGCGTTCCCACGGAGATCGTATCGAGTGGCAATGCACACCTCGAACGCACGCGACAATTGCGACAGTGTTTACCGGACCAGATTGCGTCAAAGGTGCCCTGTAACTCGTCGAGCAGCCACGGATCGTCGGTGAGGATGCCAGCCTCGAAATTCCTACCGTTATGCGACTTTGCGCCGACGCCGGCGCCCGTCAGGTTTGCCGATCCCAGGTACAGAAGGCGACCGTCAATCGCCAACATCTTGAGATGAACACGCGGACAAGCCCGGCGCATCGCGGCGCTCTGATGCCACGCCGGTTTGGTGGCAAGTACCCGAGAAGGGGGTGCCGCGTGCAGCAAGCGCACGTCCAGTCCCGCGTCGAATTGCGATTTTAGCCATTCGAAGAGGCTCACGAATCGTCCCCGAGCCCGTGCGCGGGTACCGATGGGTGCCTCGATATGCACATCCTTGATATTCGCAGTAGATATCCAGATGCTTGCTCTAGCAGTGACGAGCCCACGTTGAACGACCTCTCTGTAGTGGCCTTCGTTCGACACCAAGCGCATGTCGATGCGACGGCTCTCGGTACTCGCACTGGGCAACGCCAAGACGGCAGGTTTGATACGCGCACGGGTCGCCCTGCTAGTAGCCACGCCGTCAGAACCCAAGGTCGCGTTCGAGCCTGTCCTGCGGCCGTATGCGCGGGGCTTGCTGCGGTTCGCCTGCGCGCGTTGCCGGAGCAGCAACTGGTCTCGGGTTTGCTGGCCGCGCCGTCGGGGGCCGAGCGACCGTGCGCGGCTTGGGCGGCAGAGGCGGTGACGTGTTTGAGCCTACGACACTCGAGCCTGGCGTCGGTGAGCTAGTGGCAACCGAGCTTGCGGCCATTGTCGGCTCGACCGGCGCGACCGTCACCACAGCGTTAGTTGATGGGCTAGACGGCATTGGCCTGGGTGACGTCGAGGATGCGTCAGTGGTCAGCGAATTTGACGCTGACTCTTTCTGTTTGGGTAATTCGCGAGCTACAAACGCGATGGCTACACTGACAACCCCGAACAGGGCAATCGCGCCGGAAAGGAGGAGGAGCATCGACGGACGCCTGCGCGCGCCCGGCTCAATTGTTGCTGGGTTGAGCGTGCCAGGGTTTGGCCCGCCAAGCGGCATCATCACTGCACCAGGGGTCGCGACCGAGGCCGTCCGCGAATCCCCCCAAGGAGTGGGGCCAGCTTGGTTTACAACGGACGTCTGCGGAGCGAAGTTTCCCCTCGAGGCAGAGAAGCGCGAAGCGGTAGCGTCCGAACCAACCGAGCGACAGAGCTCGACGGCCGCTTCACGAATGGACTCGAACCTTCCCGCAGGATCCTTGACCGTGCATCGCGCGAACCAGGTGTCGAACCCCAATGGTACTGGCGCGACCTGCGAGGGTGCTGGGGGATTCTCGGTGCAAATACTGAGCAGCAAGCCCCCCAAATTCGAATCATCGAATGGCCGACGACCTGTCAGGCATTCGCACGCAATCACGCCAAAGGCCCAAATGTCCGTGCGATGGTCGACCTGCCGCCGTCCGGATGCCTGCTCCGGACTCATATAGTAAGGCGTACCCATCAGTGACCCGGTCCGCGTGGCCATATCACTCGACGTCTGCAACACCCCTGTCCGTTTCGCAATCCCGAAGTCGAGCACTTTGGCGATCACGTCGTCACCATCGCGACTCAGAAACACGTTGTCGGGTTTGAGGTCGCGATGGACGATTCCCTGCTCGTGCGCCCGCGCCAAAGCCTTCGACACTTGCAGCATGATTCCAGCGCATTCGTCAGGATCCAGCCGCCCCTGTCGCTCGATGCGATCGGCGAGACTCTCGCCTTCGAGCAACTCCATCGCAATGTACGGCGTATCTCCATCGACACCGTAGTCCAGAATCTGAACGACGTTGGCACTGCGCAACGAAGCCGCAGCCTGCGCTTCGCGACGAAACCGCGTCAATGCCTCTGGCGATTGGGCAAAGGTTTCGTCGATCAACTTGACGGCCGCAGGAGTGCCGAGATCGATATGCTCGGCACGCCAGACAGCTCCCATGCCTCCTCGCCCGAGCGGAGAGACTAATCGATACCTTCCTGCAAGAATTCGACCTTCCAAGGCAACGCCCAGTATAGCCGAGATGAGCGGAGCTTCGACGCGATGCGCGGCTTTTTTGCTTTTCCGAGTAGCATCGCCGCGCGCTTCTCCATTTCTATCGATTTCATTCCCGTCGCGGCCCAACGACCAGGAGCGCGCGTTAGGTGTACGCATGGATATTTCGAACCTGCGACACGCTGACTGCGTGCACCTAGGCGAAAGTCAGGCAAAGCTGGCCGCGAGCCCACCATGGTCGAAATACCCTCCGGCGAATCTCCCCTCGGTTATCTGGCTTATACCCTACCTCCGAGTGTCGAGGATCTCAGCTCAGATGACGTGCTCTCGCGCTTTCTTGACTATACGTCACATAAGTCGCTCGAGCTCTATCCGGCGCAGGAAGAGGCGATCCTGGAACTGTTCTCAGGCAAGAACGTTATCCTTGCCACCCCCACGGGCTCCGGGAAAAGTCTGGTCGCGACCGCACTGCATTTCGACGCACTCGTACGCCACGAGCGCTCCATCTACACGGCGCCGATCAAGGCGCTCGTCAACGAGAAGTTCTTTGCGTTGTGCCAAGACTTTGGCCCCGAGAACGTTGGGCTCTTGACCGGGGACGCCGCCGTCAACCGCGATGCGCCAATCTTGTGCTGCACTGCCGAAATCCTAGCCAACATTGGGCTACGCCAGGGGGCGAACAATGACCTACGTCACGTCGTGGTGGACGAGTTCCACTACTACTCCGATCGCGATCGCGGAACCGCTTGGCAGATTCCGCTTCTGACGATGCCGAATGCCCGGTTCCTGCTCATGTCGGCAACATTTGGCGATCCGACCCTGTTCGCGGAACGCCTAACACGTTTGACGAGCCTCGAGACCAAGATTGTGCGTTCCTCGGAGCGTCCGGTTCCTTTGGATTTTTCCTACGCGGAGACGCCATTACACGAGACGCTCTCGAAGCTAGTCGCTGATGGCAAAGCCCCCGTTTACGTCGTCCACTTCACGCAACGTTCGTGCGCCGAGGAAGCCCAAAACCTGATGAGTCTGGACTTCAGCACCAAAGAAGAGAAGAAGGCGCTTACAGCAGCGCTCCGCGGCGCTCGCTTCGATACCGGCTACGGCAAGGAACTGCAGCGCTTCTTGCGGCACGGAATTGGGATTCATCACGCTGGCCTTTTGCCTAAGTATCGACTGCTCGTCGAGCAGCTCGCCCAACGCGGATTGCTCAAGGTCGTCGTGGGCACGGACACGCTCGGCGTAGGCGTCAACATTCCGATTCGCACCGTCGTTTTGACTAAGCTCTGCAAGTACGACGGGGCGGGCACGGCACTATTGAAGGCACGCGACTTTCACCAGATCGCGGGGCGAGCTGGGCGACGTGGCTTTGACACTCAAGGCAGCGTCGTGGTTCAGGCGCCCGAGCATGTGATCGAGAACCGACGCCTCGAAGCGAAAGCTGGCGGCGACCCGGTGAAGCTAAAGCGTATTGTGCGCCGCAAGCCGCCGGAACGAGGCTATGTTGCTTGGGACCAGAAGGCATTCGAACGTCTCGTTGCGTCCACTCCTGAACCGCTGGTGTCGCGCTTCAATGTCTCGCACGGGATGGTAGTAAACGTATTGGCGCGAGGTCGGACGGGCTGTCGCGCGATGGCACGACTCATCTACGACTGCCACGAACCGAGGCGACAGAAGCGCAACCTCGCACGCACGGCACGTGACATGTACCGTTCCCTGATGGACGCCGGCCTCATCACCCGCAACGAGGACGGGAGCTTCTCCTTTCGCGAGGACCTGCAACACGACTTCTCGCTCCATCAGGCACTGTCACTTTATCTCATCGAGACCATCGATCAACTCGACCCCGAGAACGGAACCTATCCGCTCGATCTGCTCACGCTCATCGAATCGGTGTTGGAGAATCCCGAGGTGATCCTGATGCGGCAGCTGGACGCATTGAAGACCCGCAAGATGGGTGAGCTCAAAGCGGCCGGGGTGGAATACGAGGAGCGTATCGCGGAACTCGAGAAGATGACTTACCCGAAGCCGAATGCGGAGTTCATCTATGGCACGTTCAACGATTTTGCTCGACGCCACCCTTGGGTAACGGTGGAGAATATCAAGCCA
>JBLNFG010000144.1:0-4292 GCA_050263495.1 Myxococcales bacterium
ATTCCGCCGAGAATCGTCAGCTATGTCTGGTGTCTTCCACGGTCAGACGATGCTTTGACGGTAACGGATGGTTACCCGATGAACCGTTCTCAACGGCAGGCACGTCGGACGTCGCCGCGGCGCCCATCTGTCCCGATCTCACACTCATCAATTACGTGGACCGTTGGGGCGTCACCGCCGAGGGGCGTTTGGTGGAGATACAGTCAGGCCTGTTAGGTGTAACGAACTGCCTGTTTCGCTCGGAGCCGCTGGGTGCTCCACTCGCGTTGTTTGCTCCCAATTGCGGAATCTCCGAGAACGTGTGGCTACTTACCGAGCAGCGTTTGGATCGAGTTCATCCTTGCCAATGCGCCATTGACTGAGCGCCACCGTCCAATGCAGCCCGATCACCGTCGGAGACGGAGGCCCGCCTGTCCCACGCTGAACCCTGCTGACGCCCGATTGATCGCGACGAGCGGATCCCCATCGTTGCCCTCGGAAACGTCAGCGGGGCACAAAGCACGTCGGCAACTTCTACATCGCTAGTTCATGCATTCCAGCTGATAGTGTGCCGAGATCATCCCCCGGACGGTCGAGGCGTTGCCGACCTTTTGGAATGTTGTGTGGATAGCCCTGAGCATGTCGTGATGATGAATCCGTTACGAAGACGTGGTGCCGTGGTGGCCGCGACGAGCACTGCGCCCGAGTGGCGTGTTGGCAGTGCAGCTAGCGTGCGCACCCGGCGTGCCGTGCCCTGATTTGCTCGATTGCGAAGGCGCTTGTTTCAGCGTTGTCGGTCTTGGGTGTCTTCGCGTACTAGACGCCTGTCGTTGCTGAGCGTCGCGGCAAAATCGTCGAAGCGAGGGCATCAAACCACCAATTCGTGACTTTTCGGCGCCCCCAATCTGCACAATTCGACGTGCTAGATGCATTTCTCGGGTCTACCGCCCACGATGGGAGCTCGAGAAGTCCGTGCAGACGGGGCCTCAGGGAGGCCACAGCAGTCTATGTCACGCAGCTGCGAGCGGGCTCGTAGGCTGTTACCACCGCCGCGAAGAATCCTTCACCGAGTGTAACGGATTCGTACTCAGACCATACGTAGCAATTGAACGCGATTCGGTCGCACAACGAGTGCGGCCACAGATCGAAGGAAGGGATTCCATGAAGAACCGTGCATACTCATCGGTGTTGGTACCATTGTGCCTACTAGCCATCAACGCCTGTTCCGAGGCCTCAGCCGAAGACGAAGCTTCGGCGTCTGATTCGCAATCGCTACGAACCAGACCAGGTGTCGGCGCAATATTCACCATGAGCAACGCCGCCGATGGCAACTCGGTGCTGGCATTTCACCGTTCAGCCGACGGCACACTGGAGCCAGCCGGTGAGCACACGACGGGCGGGCTTGGTTCGGGAGCTAGCCTTAATTCCCAAGGGTCAGTGACGCTAACCGAAGACGGTCGCTTTCTTCTTGTCGTCAACGCTGGCAGTAACGAAGTAAGTAGTTTCATCGTTCGCGGCACGCAGCTCATCCTGAAATCCCGTGTTGCCTCGGGCGGTAATCTCCCAACTAGCGTTGCGACGCGCAACCATCTCGTGTACGTCCTCAATGCAGGACCTGGCAGCAACATAAACGGATACTGGCTCGACCTGCGGGGAGTGTTACATGACATACCCGGCTCCTCCCGTGCTCTCAGCAGCGACATGCCCTCCGCCGCGCAGGTGGCCATTGCACCCGCAGGGCTCGGCGTGGTGGTTACGGAAAAGGCAACCAATCTCATTGACACCTTCAGTTTGCGTCCTGACGGAACTCTGTCGGGTCTCGAGAGCCACACGTCAGTTGGTAGCGTGCCTTATGGTTTCGATATCTCATCGCAAGGAATCGTGGTCGTATCCGAAGCCGCCGCTCAGGCGGTCTCCTCGTATTCGTTGCGACCCCATGCTTTCGAGACTGTTTCTGCCTCGGTGGGCGACTTCCAGAAGGCACCTTGCTGGCTGGTGATTACCCGTGATGGGCGCTTCGCGTACACTGCCAATGCCGCAAGCAGTTCCATCTCTGGGTACTCCTTGATGCGCAACGGCACCCTAGGGTTACTGGATCCAGGCGGTGTCACCGCGTCGCTCGGCGCAGGAGCAACGCCACTCGATCTGGCCACCGATAGCCAGCGACATCTGTATGCGATGGATGCCGGCAACCATGCCATCGATGGTTTCTCGATCACCAGCACCGGCGCGTTGACTCCAGCAACAATGGTTGCCGACCTACCCACAACGGCGGTGGGTCTTGCGGCATACTAAGGGCAGGCTCCACCAAGCGAACGGTCCACGACGCGCTCGTGGACTGTTCGTGCGAAATCGCAACCAGGCCGAACCCGCACTACGCGTCAATGTCCATGGCTAGCCCGAATGCAGCCGATGCCTTCGGCTGCGGCACTCGCCAACCCGACGGATAGGCCCTGTACCGCGATGAGCATCGAATGTTGAAAAAAAGAACCGCAACCACCCGGCTTACCCGCTATCCACGCACGGCGATGTAACAGAATCATGGCCCCCAATCCGACAATGACGAAAGCTGTTCCATCTCCAGAGGAAGAGCAGTTCTTGCAGGACCGCTTGTACGAGTACAACCGCGACCAAACCGGTCATGATGACGGACGGTCTTTCGTCTTCTTTCTTCGCGACGGTCAGCAGGAGGTCGTAGCGGGGCTGTCTGGTTGGAGCTGGCGCGTGCGAAATCCAAACACTGTGGGTGCACCCCGCGTGGCGCGGGCGGGGGCACGGTCGGATCCTGTTGGCATCCGCCGAGCGCGAGGCGAAAGCGCGAGGTTGCGAAGTTATTATGGTCAACAGTTACAGTTTCCAGACTCCGGCGTTCTATCAAGAATGCGGATATATGCTGGTTTGGCAGTTGAACGACTTTCCGCCAGGCCATCAGCATTGCTGTCTAGTCAAACGGTTCAAGGAGAAGCCACGCGGATAGAGATTCCCTCAGTCTTCTCCCTAACCCTGCTAGACGAGGCTTGATGGGAAGTAGCAAGACACTGAGCTTCCAGGCAGACTCGCCATCGCCGGGGTCGGCATCGTCACGCTGGGCATGCTGATAGCACCACGCCGCGACATTCGGCATAGGGACGACGGCCCCCCGCAAATGTGGACGCATCCCCCCAGTCCGCCTAGTTGCAGCGAATCTTCTAGTCTGTAAACTCAAGCTCCCGAGGATGGCAGGGTGACGATCACGACAGAGACCGAGGGTGACGGTCACGAACCCTATGACGAGTCGCTGCTACGCGCGCTCCGGGCAGGCAACGAGGAGGCGTTCGTGTCGCTGATTGAGCAGTACCATCCTTTGCTGATTCGTGTGGCACGTAATTTCGTTCCTTCGGATGCGGTGGCAGAAGAGGTCGCACAAGAAACCTGGATGGCAGTGCTCGCAGGCATCCACTCGTTCGAAGGTCGCTCGTCGCTCAAGTGGTGGATCTTGCGAATCCTCACCAATTGCGCGAAGACGCGCGGACAGAAGGAGCGACGCTGCGTGCCCTGGTCATCCTTGCCGACCAATGAGGAACCGACGTCGAGAGCGGTCGATCCGGATCGATTCTTCGATGAGTCGCATCCGCTCTGGTCCGGAGGCTGGTGTGCTCCGCCGCAACCGTTTGGTGACGCCCATCTGCTCTCCAATGAAACCCTGCGATTGGTCGCTGCGGAAATCGAGCGACTCCCCGAAGGTCAGCGCCAGGTGATCTGGCTTCGGGAGGTGGAAGGGCTCGATGCAGACGAAGTCTGCACGCTGTTGAATCTATCTGAAGCCAATCAGCGCGTGTTGCTGCATCGAGCTCGCAGCCGCTTACGGGCTGCCCTTGAAGCAAGGCTGACTCCCGGAGTGTTGACATCATGACCACGCCAACGAGCGAACAGATGACCTGCCAGGAGCTCGTGGAGTTGGTGACCGACTATCTCGAGGGGCAATTGCCCGAGCAGCAACGATTGAAGTTTGAGGAACACTTGAGCTGGTGCCCCCCCTGTGTGACATACATTGACCAAATCAAATCGATAGGGCGCCTCACAAGTCGACTAAATGAACGTGACGTCCCAACTTCGGTCAGAGACGCGCTGCTCGAAGCATTCCGTCATTGGAAGTCGCATCGTTGTTGAGCGACCGCGGTGCATCTCACCGTTACGTGTGGCGAATTCCGTCACGCGGATGTTATCGATCGCGATATAGCCACCTTCAGCAACTCGGTCGAATGCCGCACCTACTTGCCAACACCTCACGCGGCTGATTCCGATCAGCGCGACGCGCCGGCGCCGAGGTCGGT
>JBLNFG010000145.1:0-4652 GCA_050263495.1 Myxococcales bacterium
CCCTCTGCCCGGACCTGCGCACGCGAAGACTGACTCCTGTTCTCGTCATTGCTCGGTTCTCGTCATTGCTCGTATCGAACTCCGAGTCGCTGGTCGCGATCGAGTTCATTGTTGGCCGACCCCGCCGCACTGAGCTCACTTCGGGTATCCGCGTCGTTTGAGAGGAACTGCTCGACCGCAGCGCGCGTCGGAATCGAATCGGTGCCACCTCGACCAGCGGCCTTGACCGCGGCTGCGGCGGCTGCGTATTGGATTCTCTTCTTCAGTTCCCAACCGAGTGCGAGCCCGGCTGCATACACGCCGTGAAACACATCACCACAACCAGTCGTATCGCGGGCGTCAACCCGGAACGCGGCGTAGCGCGTCGGCGCGCAATCGGTGCTGCAGAAGAGCCCCCCACTACTTCCCGACGTGACCACGACCGCGGCGCGTCCAGGCACGAGCAGTGCAGCGGCAGCTTCGGCGAGATCGGCGTAACCCGTACGAGCGGTCGCGAACGCTGCTGGGAGGATCAAGTGATCCACCAATCCGAACAAGGTATCGAAATCCCCTGCGTGGTTGCGCTCGAAATCGGCTACCACTGAGCGACCAGCTTCTCGCGCAATCTTCGCGGCGCGAATGCTGCCGTCTAGCCCGTGCCCGTCGACGAAGAGGACGCGACTCTGCCGAACCAATTCAGCTTCGGGTAGCTGTTCGTCGGCCCCGCGCAATCCCACGACTTCGGAGAGTACAGTGCGTGTTCCGGCAGATTCGTCGATGAGGATCGTTGAGCGGCCCGGGCAGGCGTCAAGATTACGTACTACGTCGCCCGTTGCCACACCGTATTCGCGGAGCGCGTGCTCGACGAATTGCGACAGGTGATCCGTGCCGAGGCGGCCAGCGTAGGCGGTGCGCGCGCCCATTCGCGCGGCAGCGACCAGCGCGACGGCAGTCAACCCTCCCAAAGACGGTTCGCGTCGGAGAATGCGCCCCTTGCCGTCAGCCGCCGGAAACTGCGACAAATAGAGACGCTCATCCACCGCCGCGCATCCGATGCCAAGCACGTCCAGTTGCGCTTCGGGTGCGGTCCGCGGGGTAGACGTCACGCTCCGAGGCTTACCACGACATCCCTCGAAAACCGGGAGCTTGAGGAAACGGCTGGTCGGTTCCTGAGTCCCAGTGCGACGGGCTCTGGTCGAGCTACGTCCGATGCTCGAGCTGGGTTCACTCACCGTGCGTGTAAGACTGTCGCGCTGGGAGTGTATTCGAGGGCACGGATTCGAGCGTACGTCCAGCTATCGCGCAGCCGATGCGCTGACCTCGAGCTTTTTGAGCACCCATCTGACACGTGATCAAGGTTGAGCACGCGCTTGACGCGCGTGCGCTCGTAGCGTGGGAAGCTATAGTCACCCGAACCCCTAGTTCTTAAATTTGAGGTACGTCCCTTGAACTCGAAACACATTGGGCTTCTCGCGCTCGTTCTTGGTTCTCTTGCCTGCGGCAACACCAAGAATAATCCACCGGCTGCCACCGGTGGTTCCTCCAGCAGCTCTGGCGGCACTAACGAAAACGGTGGCAACGAAAGCAGCTCTGGCGGCGAGTCCGAGTCCGGCGGTAACTCCGATTCCAGCGCGTCCAAATCAACTGGTGGCAAGGGCGGCACGAGTTCGACCAAGTCGGCGAGCAGCTCTAAGAACACGAGCACCGCAACTGGTGGCAAGAGCGGCACCGCCACAGCGCGTGGCGGCGCAACCTCTGCCGGTGGTGCGACCGCCGTTGGCGGCGAGAATTCAGGCGGTGGTGATCCCGCTGGAGGAACCAGCGCCACGGGGCCAGCCGGGTACGCCTTACCGCCGCCCAGTGAATGCTCCAACCAGTTCTCCGTGCAAGGCTGCGTGAAGGGCGACGCTAACAGCACGTGCAAAGGGGTGTGTTCGAACGACTATGGCGCAACGTCGAAGAACGCATGCGAGAGCGGGAAAGACGGCGTGCCCGTCCAGTACGCTTGCGTACGCCACATGCTCTTCTCAACGGAAATGACACAGGCGGCCATCGACGACGGCTACGAGGGAAAGTTCAACTACGCAGTAGTAGGCCACGATCCTGATCCGACCAACCTCGACAAAGGGTTGAGCGACTCATGCTGCCAATGTTACCAACTGGTCTTTGACGCACCCCGCTATCTCACGAACTCGACGTTGACCCCGCCCATGCCGCTGATCGTCCAGAGTTTCAACACGCAGGCATCAGGGCCAACCGGTTTCGACGTGTACATGGGTGCTGGCGGGCTAGGCGCGTTCAATGCGTGTAACGATGCACTGCCCTACGGTTCGAAATTTGGCTACTCGCTTTACAAGACCTATCCCGACGAGGGGCAGGGCTTCAGTGGAGGCGTCAAGCCTGGCCCCGACAGCCTGAAGTGCAGCGATGCCAACAACAATCTCTCGGATGCGCTGATTGCCGCGGAGAGTTGTCAGAACAAGGTGCAAACTGCATGCAACGAAATCACAGCGGATGCCAAAGCGGTGCAGGATGACACGCGCAAGAGCTGCATTCAGTCGAATCAGGCCACGTCGTACTACCACGAGAATTGGAAGGTGTATGCGAAGCGCGTAACCTGTCCAACGCACCTTACCGAGGTGACGGGTTGCAAGCTTGCCGCTCAATCTGGGCTCGCCGCGCCTGAACCTGACGTGCAGACGGTGGCGCAGGCCAAGACCAAAGGCTTCAGCAACACGCTGAATAACGAGCAGTACCACACGACAACGATGCAAGACTGCTGCATGCCGACTTGCGCGTGGAAGAACAACGTGCGCTCAGCGACGGTGGACGGTTACAGCTCCTTTTACTCGTGTCGAGCCGACGGGACGCCAATCACTCAGGCTGAGTAGCAAATCCGAAGTGCCAAGGTGAACAAGAGTTGGCTCGCGACGACAATAGAGGCCGCCGCGAGCCGCGCATGGGATGCAGCCGTTTTTGTTTGGTGCGGCGCAGCAGACGGATCTGCCCGAGGAGTCGTTCCTCAGGCGAATCACGTCGAGCGTCGAGGGCGCGAGCGGAGCTCGCGACGACAATAGAGGCCGCCGCGAGCCGCGCATGGGATGCAGCCGTTCTTGTTTGGTGCGGCGCAGCAGACGGATCTTCCCGAGGAGTCGTTCCTCGCATTCTGTTGCGGAGATCCTCGCGTAGTCTGACGCTCACCCGGTCCGTGCGTTACGGATCTACACAAGCCGCATTCTGTTGCGGATCCAGCCCACAAGTCTGCCCGATCAGGCTGCAGTCGGTTTGACTCAAGCGCCGCGCACCTTCCCGGCGGTTAGTGCAACGGACGGCCACATCGCCGTCACAGTGACCGTTAACGGTGACGTCGGCGCAGGGGTCGACCCATGCCAGTGAGTCTTCGAGATAAGACTGCGTTAAGGGTCCAAAGATCGCCGCAACCACACCATAGTCGCAAACTAGACGGCTCGACCCCATGCCGTTCGTAATATTTCCGAAGACCGTGCGCGCCCCGTTGCGCATCGCGACGATTGGTCCGCCCGAATCGCCATAGCACGGCTGCGCATCACCACATCTCCCGCCAAAGAAGGCCTGATACTCGGGGATCAGATTCAAACTGTAGTAGATCTCAGTCAAATAGACCGGGTCTAGCCCCTCAAAGGATGGCATGGTCGGCGCAACCGCGAGGAACCCCTCGAGGCCACCAAAGGCATAATCCGCATAATTGCCACCAGTGCCCCGCAACGTCACGCTCCCTGCTTTGCGTGTGCCGTTGGTGTAGTCATTGTCCTGAATACCGTACCCAAGTGCCGTGAAGCGCTTCTCCAAATCTGCCTCGGAGAGTGTGCCAACGGCAAATGGCGTAACACCTTCCACGGCTTCACCCAGATGTGCCACCCCCACATCGCTGCCCAAATCACCGAGCAACTGGTTGTAATCAGCAGGCACATTGGATTCCCAATCCCAATCGACAATGGGATAGACCGCAGTGGGATTGCTAGCGTCTGGACCCACAGCAAATCCAACCTCGATATTCGACATGTAGTCCAGATCTCTGAGGCAGTGCTCCGCAGTCATTACGGCGGTTGGACCAATCAAAGTTCCCGTACAGAATGGCGAATATTGAACCACCTCAATCGGCCGAGTTGGCGGCAGCCCGCCGCCGGCGGCACCGGCAATCGGAATAGGACGGGCTCCCGCCGCCCCTCCGGTACCGGAAGTTGCGCCGGCAACTCCCCCAGCTGCCCAATCAGGGATCAGCCGATGCAGACGCCCGCTGCGCGGATTGATTGCACCCTCTGGGACAATTGGCACCGGCACAACCGACTTTCCCGCCGCTCCCGCTACTGCTGTTGCGCCGGCACTACCGCCAGTGCCGCTCGAGCAGTTATATGGATAGGGACAGTAAGTGTAACGATAGATCTCAACTAACGCCCCCACGGCATTCAGCTGAGGACTCTTGGCATCCACGCCTGCAATGATTGCTTCATTGCTAGTGCTAACGGCCTCGCCCGTTGATGGGGCGTCCACATTAGCGCACCCACTCGCGACTGCAGCCGTGACCAACCCCGCACCCGAAATTCCACCCAGTAATCGACGACAAAGCACCATTTTGCCCTCACAGTCGGTTTATGAAAGGAGATACGGCATGGGCATGCCCCCAAACCGCGTGC
>JBLNFG010000146.1:0-2879 GCA_050263495.1 Myxococcales bacterium
TGCCATTGAGTTCCCTGCGAACGGTGGAGAACCGGCAAGTGACTCGTACAAGGTGGCGCCCAACGCCCAAATATCCGATCGCGGATCAACATCCTTGGGCGAGATAAGCTGCTCCGGTGACATGTAGAACGGAGATCCCATCATGCTGGAGGTGCGCGTCATGGAAGACCCAGCAGTTCCAGTTCCGGGCAGAGTCAGCTTGGAGATGCCGAAGTCGAGCAATTTGACGACCTCGGACCCGTCACGACGCTGTGCTAGGAACAGATTGGCGGGCTTTAGATCCCGATGGACGATTCCCAGCGCATGCGCTTCCCTGAGCGCGTCGCAAACCTGTAAGGCGATAGATACCGCATCGAAAATTGGAAGTGGCCCCATGTCGGCAATGCGTTTGGCGAGGTCGATACCGTCCAGATACTCCATCACGATGAATGGACTTCCGTTGTCGAGTCGTCCGACATCAAAGGTGCGAGCAACATACTCACTCTTGATCTGGGCTGCCGCTCGAGCTTCGCGAGCGAAGCGTGCGACGACTTCCGGTTCGTTTCGTGCCTCAGGTAGAAGGAACTTGATCGCAACCGGCGTGTCCAGCTCAATGTGGATGGCGGCAACAACAACTCCCATGCCACCCTGCCCGATGACTCGAACCACTCGATACTTGCCTACGAGCACTGAGCCTGGCTGGAATTCCCCGACGGACGCGAGCTCTGGTTGAAATGGGTCCATTTTCAATTCGAATTTGGGTGACACGACTGCGATGCTCCACAGTCGCGAGTAAGAAAACCCGGCTCTTACATTCGATGCCTGAAGCATCGCTGCGGTACGGTCTGACGGTCACCGGTACAGGATCGGTGCCTGCCCTTCACGGGCGGCTAGTTTGCATGACGCGTGCCGGTGGGAATTGTGCGAGCTTGGCTGCGCAACCCGCCGTTGTCGCTGACTCAGCAGGGGGCTCACTGCGCAGATCTCTGCCCATGTGTTCATTGCCGTCCCACGCTCGTGTGCATTCTCCGGCAACAGCGAATGGTCAATGCGATCACGACCGCTCTAAGTCGGTGTATCTGCATTGGCGGGTTGCGCCGAGCCAACCCTCTTGGAGCTTACGTTGGTGGAACGCTACTGCGGCTTGGTGACAATTGTGGGCTATTCCAGAGGCAACTGCTCAATATAGCTCGGCTTCTTAGTGGACGGCTGCTCCGCCAATTCCTGACCGGTTTGAGCTCCAGTCCCATTAGAAGACGGCAACGGCTGCGGTTGCTGTTGCACTCGCAGCCCCGGCGCCTTCGCCGAATGTCCGCGCGCCAAATCTCGCGAACGCCCAGAGAAGGCGACGGCTGCACCAGCGGCAGAAATTGTCGGACCGGGCAGTGTTGATACTGGCGTGCTGGCTACTGTTGGCGGTTTCTTTGGATTCACACCAGCCAAGACTGAACCACTTGCTTCGGAACGCGAAGGTATCCTCGAAGCGGGATCTGGCTCACTTGGTCGGAGCAGTAACCAAGACGACATGGCAACAATCGCCGTGGCAATAAGGCCACCCCCCAGACTTAGCCATCTCGATCTTTGGCCTGCAAAGGCGCGCAACCTCGCACTGGAGTTCGGCTTCGCCCCTTGTGCGCTGCTTAACCGCAGTCTGACGCTTGGACGTCGTGCAACCAATAGGCGTGTTTCTGCATCAACCCCTCGTAGCTCTTCTCGCTCGAAGCCATCGTCACCATTGGTGAAAGGGCATAGAGCTTGAACCACGTCGAACATTGTCTGGTACCGTTCACTTGGTTCGCGGGCGAGCATGCGATGAACCACATCGGCAAGCTCAGACCCAACCCACGGCGCAACATCTTGAATCCAGGTTACGGGCTGTTCGCAAACAGCGATGATGGTTTGGTAGACAGACTCATAGTCACCCCAAGGCAACCGACCCGTCAGACCTTCGTAAAAGCACAAGCCAAGGCTCCACACGTCGGTTCTCGCGTCAACGGTTCGTGCGTTCATCGCTTGCTCCGGTGACATGTATTTGGGGGCGCCAAGCACATTTCCTGTTTGGGTCAGACTCGTGAGCTCGCGGCCCGAACCCTGCGTTGCCGTGGTCTGCTTGGCGACCCCAAAGTCGCAAACCTTGACGTTAATCCTGTGCGTTTCCCGAGACACTGACAAGAACAGATTCGCCGGTTTAACATCGCGATGAACGATCCCGATATCGTGAGCCGCTTGGATGCCATGCGCTGCTTGGGAAATGATGCGCACGAGTACATCTGGGCTGAGAGGACCGACACGCCTAAATTGAACCCCGAGGTCGTTTCCTCGCAGTAGTTCCATTGCAATGAACAGAACTCGCTCGGTGGGATCGGATCCAGCATCGAAGGCAGTAACAACGTTCGGACTTCGAATCGACAACGCGGCTCTGGCCTCGCGTTCGAATCGGGTGATTGCACCCTGGTCCTGATCCATCGCACTCGCCGACATGATCTTCAAAGCGATACGCGAACCGTCGGCACTCTCCGCTTCATAGACGCACCCCATCGCGCCTCTTCCGAGCGGACGCAGAACGCGGTACTTCCCAGCGACGGTCCTACCTACCAATGGATACTCCAGGGTCGGAATACCGCAAACACTCGTCATGTAGCCGCCGTCATCGCTGCTGAACCAGTCATCGAGTCGCGCCTCGGGCGCAACAGACATCCGCACCGCCTCTGGAATAGAATGAAGGTCGCTTGGATCAATTCTGGCATGACAGTCTGGAACCGCCGCGGCTAGGGCCGACGCGAACTCTGCGGCGTTGTTTTGGCGGCGCGTGGAAGTGCGGCAAAGGCCTCGATGCACCACTTGAGCCAATTCGGGAGAAACCCATGGCGCCCGACCTTGGATCGAGGGTACGTTTCTTT
>JBLNFG010000147.1:0-3240 GCA_050263495.1 Myxococcales bacterium
GCATTCTGAGCGGCACCGTTCGATGCGCAATGGCTTGATCCCTTCGGCTCTCGTTCGAGCGGTTGAAATGCTCGCGATTCCGATGCTCACCGGGCAGTAGAATGAACGGTGCGATTTCCCGCATGTGATCTCACATGGCGTTCATAAGTGGCGGTAGTGGGGGTGTTCTGTCACGGAGCAGTGCGTTGCTTAATTGACTGAGCGCAGGTTTGCGATCTTAGCGCCCTCATTCCCGCCATTAATTCCAATAATTACGTATATTTAAGACGTCGCGGTCGATGGCTTGGAGCCCCGTGTTCCTGTGGATAAACCACGGCCTCTCGCGTTGGGATGACTAATACGTGTTTGTTAAGGTGTCGGCTCGCCGAGATTGCGGTACATTGCGCCGCCGTGCGAGGGTGCAAGCATCGTCGTGCAGCAACGAGTACTCGAAGCCTATTTTGGAGTGATGGGAGGAGCCTGCGATGAACAATAACCTAAAGTTGGCGTCTGGAAGGACTGCCGGGCAACTGCGATGGCTGGGAACACCCAGTCTGTTGTCATTGATCGTGGCGGTCGCTGGCGCCTGTGCGTCTGATCAGACCGAAGACAGTTCCGTAACTACGGCCGGGCAGGCCGTTACCGCAAGCCAAGTGTTGATCAACGAAGTGATGATCAATCCCGATGGCAGCCCGGTGGATAATTACAAGTACATCGAGCTGAAAGGCACGCCCAACGGCACCCTAGAAGGGTATCAGCTCGCCATTGTTAATGGCGCTTACAGCGGCAATCTTGGAGCCGTGCTGCACCAGATCAACCTAGGTACCGCCTGCAACAACGGTCCGTGTGCGCTTGGCAGCAATGGGTTGCTCATGATTACGAGCCAAGCTAGCGGATTTCCCACGCCCGCAGGTACGACGCGAGTCACCACGGGCTGGAACCTCTTGGGAGACAACGACGTAACGACGTTGATCCTGTTCAAGGGTAACGCCACCATTCCTGCGGATCTCGACAATGACGGCGTGACCGGCACCGCCGGGGCTGCCGGTGCACCCGTCCAGGGAACTTCGGGTGATGAGATTCTAGACGACGTGACTGGAACCAGCATCGCTGATTCCGTGGGTTGGACCAGGAACAGAAACGCCGGTGGTCCAGCGGGCGTCGTCTACGGAGACGCACAGCTTTCGAACGATACAACTTCCGTCCCGGAAGCGGTAATCCGCATCGCGACGAACACGAGCCCGAAGACGACCAGCGCCTGGTTCATGGCCAACATCTTCGACGGCGATAACTCGGGTTCTGAGCGTCGTTTGATCAACATTGCCGGCGGCGGTACACCCCCCGCAGGCGTAACGTCTTTGACGCCTGGCAATCCGAACACCCCTGAGTTCGTGAACTGGAACGGAACCGCCGGTGCCGCTGGTGCCGCTGGTGCCGCTGGCAGTAGTTCGATCATCATCGTTGCCGGTGGTGCAGGTGGCGCTGCCACGAGCGCAGCGGGCGGGGCCGTCATCGTCGCTGGAGCGCCGGCGACTGGCGGAGCGGCTGTAGCGGGCGCACCAGGGACTGGTGGTGGCGCAGCACAGACGGGTGGCGCACCAGGAACGGGCGGCGCAGCACAGACCGGTGGCGCAGCACAAACTGGCGGCGCAGCACAAACTGGCGGCGCAGCACAGACCACTGCCGCTGGCGGCGCAGAAGCAACGGGTGGAGCGGCCACGACAGCCGTCGCGGGTGCCCCCGCCACGGGTGGCGCGGTAGCGACAGGCGGTTCCGCAGTGAAGCCCGCCACGGGCGGTGCTGCACCGGCCGCAGGTGGTTCCACCTCGAAACCGGCCTCGACCACTGCCGCTGCTGGCAAGAAGGCCGTCGGCGGTTCTTCGGGCGATGTCGGTGGTGAAACGGGTGGCAGTGTGGAGGACGACGAGGATAGCTGCAGCTGTCGCGCTGCCGGAACCTCGAAGACTCCAGTTTCTGGTGTCGCCATGGTGGTGGGACTGGCTGCGGCATTCCTGTCGCGTCGCCGTCGCCGCAACTAGTTAGTCAGCAAGAATCAGGAACCCGCCGTAAGGCGCTCCTAAACGAACACGACACCCGAGCCGCAACCTATCGTTGGGGTTCGGGTGTTTTGTTTGGTGCGTCGCGCCTTACGTCGATAGGAGCGCTACCTCGGAAGGCGCTACGTCGCACCTTGGGGCAAACGGTCGTCGCAAACATCGCTCACTTTGAGACAACGAAGTCTGCGTAATCGGCCGAACTTCGGCTTTTCGTCTGATCTCCGTCGCTCATCAATCCTATTCCGATCAACTCGGGCACACTCGCTGAGGCATCGCCGTCCTCGAAGTGTCGTCGGAACTCCGCTTCCGGATTGATCTTGGCCGTGTGCCAGACGTTGAGCGGACCACCAGACTCGAGCACGATGGTGTCTTGAGCTCGGAACGGATTGCGCTTCTTGTCGCAGACGGTTCCCTTCGGCAACGACGAGCTCCAAACGTACTTGAGCGCGTACCAACGCAAACCACGACGCCAGCTAACGTAGACTACCGCTGCGGAATCGCTCTTCGCTTTAATGCACTCGTTGGCACCCTCGGGCAATACGTTCGCGCGCCAGCGCCAACTGAGCGACGTCACGCCTTCCTTGAACTCAGCTGGCATTTCGTACCCTAGAACAGCCGTCTTCGTGGGGGGCTCGTAATCCGCACGGATGAAGACGCCTTCGGGTGCGCTCACGCGACGAAAGTAGTTCACCTTCCCGGACTCGCTCGGAATAATCTGAAACGCTTTCGCGTCGAGCCTAAGTTCTGTCTTTGCAGCAAGAGCGGTGACGCTCACCAGTGTCATCGCTAGCAGCAGTTTCAACGCATAAGACGCTCTAAGTTTCATGGCTCGTCCTACGTTATGGCTCAGGGATCATGCCTTACGCCATGGGTTGGCTTGAAGATCTCCAAAAGGATATCCGCGGCCGGTCGAGACGATAGACGACAAAACATGGCTCCGAACGTGGAGCACGCTGAGATTTTCGGCCATTCAGTCGCGCTGCTCCTGAGAGATCCCCTCAATTTATAGCGAAAAATGGCGCGATTGCTTCGCGGAGCAGAGGAAATGGCACAGGAAGATCGGAATGTCGGAAGAAATCCCTTCGCTCTTCCGCCCTTACTGTGCAATCAAAATGAGGGGATGCCTCAGGGGTCCTACGGACCCGGCCGCTACGCGGCCATCGCGCTACTAGTTTTGTTCCGTTGGGCATTCACTGCGCCCTAC
>JBLNFG010000148.1:0-6878 GCA_050263495.1 Myxococcales bacterium
ACCAGCGCTGCATTTGCTGCCGCATCTGTTCAAACTCGGCGAAGGCCGATTCGTAAGTTGGCCGGTCGGGCCACAGTCGTCTCATCAGCATGACATCCTCCTTTCGGGCTTTATCGATGGGGCCCGCGTCTGTGTCCTGCTCGTAACTTAATCCTCTCGATCGCCTGTCAAGAGGCGTAGACGACGATGATAGCCGGCGCGCCTTGCCGTCGGACAGTCCTGAACGGCGCTTCAATCTGATAGAAACTGGCCTGTTGGGTGCTGTTGCAAGTACGAGCTCACTGGCACGAAAGCGTGCACGAGTGCGTGAGGAAGAACTGCCACAACTGACAATTTCGTCGCGCCAGCTCAGGTCTGTTCGGACGAGGGACTGCCCGAGTCTTGGTCGGGGTAGTTGTGCACGCCGATCGCGTGACGCGTCACGAGCTCCCCACCTAGCCAGGCAGTAACGCCGGAGAGCGTGAACGCTGCGCCGGACACCCATTTGGCCGAGCTGGGCGCGCATCCGCCCGCGCGCAGTAGTCTCGAAGTGGCAAACAGGCCTAGCACCACAAGGTTGCCAATAGCGTGGATGAGCCCGACCCGCATCGCGCGAGTTCCTGGGTCAATTTCCATCCAATCCACCAGTCCGAACGGGGCTGCGAGCGCCGCGGTGACGAGCCCAAAATTGAGCGCTTGGCGCGCACCCTCTGCGTGCTCGTAGCGTCCAGTTCTGTTGTGCAGTGCGTCGAGGGCGATCGAAACGCCAAACGCACCAATAGGGAACGCAACCAAGGATTGATGAATGGGGTGTCCAAAGACTTTGGCTCGGCTTTCCATGTAGCGCGACCATGCAACGGCTGCGCCGTGTCACCATCTGGGCGGTGCACCGCGTATTCCGCGTCTGCAAAAGCCGCCTCGGCGGGTTTGACGCCCTTGCGGCCCGAGCTGGCTATGCAAGTTGCGCTGATGCAGGCGGGGGATCCGAGACGCGTTTGGTCTGCGCCTCGTCAAGCAAGCTTTTGATGACCTCCATGCTCGCTGGCTTGGCTATATGGCGGTCGAAGCCGGCCTGTTTCGACCGCTCCACGTCCTCGTTGAGGGCATAACCGCTCAACGCTACCAGAAAGGTAGAGCGCAGGCGCGGATCGGCTCGCATCTGGCGCGCTACGGCGTAACCATCCAAAATTGGCAATCCGATATCACACAGAACGATATCAGGTTCGAAGGAGCGGGCCTTTGCTAGGCCCTCGGTGCCATCGCGCGCAATCTCCACGCTATGGTCGGCAAGTTCGAGTACTTCACGTAGTGTCTGTGCCGCATCCAGATTATCTTCAATGATGAGCACTCGTCGGGTCAGATTCGGTGTTGGTGCGCCCGGCACGAGGGAGAGCTTGCGACCAGAAGCCGCCTCGAGCGGGAGTCGCACCAAGAACTCGGAGCCACGCCCTGGTCCCTCGCTGTGTGCGGAGATGGTCCCGCCGTGCAGCTCGAGAATGCCCTTCGCTAAGGCCAGCCCGAGGCCGAGCCCACCACCGCTGCGGTCGAGCGTGCGATCTGCCTGCACGAAGGGTTGGAAGATGCGGTTGAGTGTGTCCGATGCCATGCCGGCGCCGGTGTCACACACGCGCACGATGGCGACCGACGGGCTTTCCAGGTGCAGCGACAGCACGACCTTGCCGCCGGAAGGGGTGAACTTCGCGGCGTTCTGCAGCAGGTTCCCTATTACCTGGGCGAGCCGCGTCGGATCACCGTCGACCGTCAGAGGCAGATCCCAGCCGCGAACCTCGAGCGAGATGTTCTTGCGCCGAAAGTGCTCACGGTGATCCTCAGTGGAGCGCCGCAACAAGCCGTTTAGTTCGACCGGCTCCCGATGCAGTCGGATTTTGTTGCGGGTGATACGCGTGATGTCGAGTAGATCGTCGATGAGGCGCGTCATCTGGTGGGTCTGTCGATCGATCACCTCCCGCGCTCGCTTGGCTTGTTCGCCGTCGGGAGTAGCACGCTCGAGGATGTAGAGACTATTACGGATAGGCGTGAGTGGATTTCTGAGCTCGTGAGACAGGATCGCCAAGAACTCGTTTTTCCGATTCCCCTCTTCGTGCAGGGCGGCGATGAGTCGCTCGCGTTCTGCCGCCAAACCGCGAGCTTCTTTCAAGAGCTGCTCTCGAGCTGCAAGTTCTTGCTTCTGATTCTCGACATCCGTGCTGGTGCCGAACCAACGAATCACATTGCCCGTGTCGTCTCGCATGGGCATCGCGCGTACGAGCAACCATCGAAACGACTTGGCTGGTACGCTCCAACGCCGACACTCAATTTCTAGTGGCGTGCCAGTCTCACGTGCATGTTGCCAGGCGGTAAGATAGGGCTGGCGATCTTCAGGATGCAGCGGGTCGTCGGTATCCAACGGTGCCACATCGCTGTCGCGCTCTGCGCCATCTGCAGGCGCTCCCGCGAACTCTAGCCAGCGTCGATTGACGTAATCGAGACGACCCGCCGCATCGCGGGTCCAAACCATCTGAGGCACCATGTCTGCAAGGAACCGGTACTGTCGCTCACTCGCCTCAGCCCGTTCACGGGCGAGCTTTTCTCGTTGTTCGGCGCGCCGCATCCGCAGCAAGGCTTGCACCGTGGCGCACAGCACGGGCCCATCTACCGGGTGAGTGAGGTATCCATCCGCCCCGCGCTCCAGGCCTTGTATTTGGGCATCCGCATCGGTGAAGCTGGCAGAAAGCTGCAGAATGGCAATGGAGCGCGTCGCTTCATCGGCTTTCAGTCGCTCTGCGACCTCGAAGCCAAGAATGTCCGGAAGGCGCACGTCGAGCAGAACCAGATCAGGTTCGGCGCGGCGAGCCAGCTCCAGAGCTCTGTGTCCAGTCGCGGCCTCCAAGATTTCATGGCCTTCCGCGCGCAAGGTCCTAGCGACGAAATAGCGCGTAGCCTCTTCGTCATCGACCACCAAGATACGGGCTTTGATATGGCTCACGGTGTCTCCTCCACCAAGCAGGAGCCAAGACCGGCCTGAATCAGCGCGTTGCGCACGGCTGCCAGTTGCGCCTGTCTCGATTCGCTTTCCTTCGGAACAATCGCTGACGCAGACTCCAAGCGCGATCGATCCGCGTCTGTAAGCCGCTTGCTAGTGTGAATGAATACGGGAATTTCTTTGGTAGCCGAGTCACTCTTGAGTTGATGGAGCACCGTGATCCCATCGACCCCCATCAGATCGAGGAAAATGGCACGAGGCTGTTCGGTCTGCGCCAAAAGCAGTCCCTCGCGGCTGTCGCGCGCTTCAATCAACCGGAACCGCGTGTCCGCTAGCAAGCCATGCAGTAGATACCGCGACACTTCATCGTCATCAATGACGAGAAGCTTCTCGGTTGGCCGCTCCTGTATCAATCGTTCCAGCGTCTCGAGCAACCATGCACGATCGATCGGCTTGACATGGAAGGCATTCGCGCCGAGCGACATGGCCCGCCGTTCATTTTCAACCATGGTCACGACGAGAATCGGAATTCTACGATAGCTCTCCTGCTCACGAAGTTCCGACAGAAACCCCCACGCGTTCTGTGTTTCGAGTAGAATATCCAGCACAATCGCTACCGGGCGTATGGTGTGAAGCCATTCGCGTGCTTCGCGTAGTGTTCGCGCTGGTAGCACCTGGTAGCCAGTCCCTTTGAGATACTTGTCGTAGATAAACAGCGATTCGCGGTTGTCCTCGACGACGAGAATCGGCATCCGTGTCGGGTCTACTTGCCGGCTCACCTCGGGAACGAACGACACCTCTGTGGGGCCCTTAAATTGTGCGGGAATCACCGCGTAGAAGGTGGAACCGACGCCGAGTTGGCTCTCCACCCCGACACTCCCACCGAGCAGCGCCGCAAGCCGGCGTGCAAGCGGCAACCCGAGGCCGGTGCCGCGCAAGCGTTGCTGCAGTGGGTGCTCAATCTGGCTATATTCTTCGAAAATGCGTTGCTGGTTCTCTTCGGCAATTCCAATGCCCGTATCCTTGACCCGAATAACCACCGTGTTACCGCTGCCAACCTCTGCCGATACTCGCACTTCCCCGCGTTCGGTGTACTTGAGTGCGTTCGAGATGAAGTTGCGTAAGATCTGCGAGACCTTCGATTCATCAGTGTGGATGGGGATCAGATCGCCCGGGTTTTCGAAGATGAGATCGACGGAGCCGTTGTGCGCCAGGAGTGGGCGTAACATACCGCGGAGCGTGCCGAACAGGTTCTTCACGTTCAGATCACTCGGACGCACCAGAATCTTTCCCGCTTCGACCTTAGCGAGATCAAGTAGGTCGTTGACTAACTCACTTAGGCTATCTGCGGAGCGGCGGATGAAACGCACTTGTTTCTCCTGTTCCGAGGTGAGATCGCCGTCGAGTTTCTGTAACAGAATGCGCGTCAAACTCGTAATCGAATTGAGCGGAGTGCGAAACTCGTGCGTCATGTTCGACAGGAAGCGCGTCTTGATATCGTTGGCACGCTGAAGGTAGTCGGCGCGCTCATCGAGCTCTGCGTAAAGTGCGACCACGCCGCGGTTGGTCTCCTCGAGTTCACGGTTGACTTGGGCGAGCTGTTCCCGCTCTTTTCGAAGCTCTTCGAGCGTTCGCAGCAGTTCCCGATTTTGCTGCTGGATTTCGGCGAATGGATCGCTGTCGCGTTGTCGCTCCAGTTCCTCAGCCAGGCCTCTTAGTGCTTCCGTCGACAGCTTTGGAGCTGTCTTGGGGAGGTGTTTCCCCAGCAACACACATGACCCTGGTTGCTTGCACGGCTCTGTTTCGCAGACATCCATCAACCGTTGGGCCCCAGCGAAGCCTAGCCCTGAGCCAACCGATGACGCGTTTTGAGAAGCGGCAGCGCCGAGCTCTTGGGGGTCTGAGCGAAGTACACCTACCGCGCTCAAACGAATGAAAAGCGTGGGGGGCTCCGTTGTGCCGACTGAGAATTCGACGCTACCTTTGCCGCTGTGATTGAACGCGTTGCGTGCAATTTCCGATACGGCCGTCGAGATGCGAGTCTGATCGTGCGTGTCAAAGCCAAGTCGATTAGAGATCTGGCGTGCACGTTGCCGCGCCAACACTACGTCGCGCTCAAGCTTCAGTTCGATGGTGGCTATTTCGGACTTCATCGATCAGCTCTCTAGCCTCGGCATACTACCACCGTGGCATCGTCGCGCCCCCGCACGAAGTCACGGTAGAGCACCGCCGCGATCAGGCTGGGGTGCTTTCCTAGCAGGCCAGGGTAGTTGAGCGGGTCTACGTGGCTATTCAGTCCGTCTGTGTGCATGATGAGGCAACCCCCGTCGCGCCAAGGGTACGTGAACGGATGAATGGTACCGATCCTGCCCCCAAACGTACCGTTCTGACTCACCATATTGCGGCATTCCCGCCCATTCGCGAGCATTCCTGTAACGTTGCCCGCGCCGGCAAAACCAACCAAGCCAGCATCGAGATCGATGTCAGCGCAAGAGGCAGCGGCACCACGCGTTGATGCAAGCGCATGGTGCATTTCCAGGAGTAACTGGTCGAGGGACAATTGGCTCCTCTCGCGAAGGACACGCACAGCCTCCCTAGCCGCTTTCGCTGCCTCGGGGCCGTGACCCAGGCCATCAGCCACGAGTATCTTTGCACCCCGCGCCGTGGGAATGCAGCACCAACTGTCTCCTGATTCGGTTTCATTTGGGGCTGGGGTGCCCACGGCTCCGCACACCAAACGGTCGTGCTCTGCCTGCGACTTGTGTGATTTGGGGAAAACGATCGCAAACAGTGCCGTGCCGAGCTTGGCTCCCGAATAGATCTCGAGTCTGGAAGCGAGCCTGGAGATCGCTCCCAACCCTGTACCTGGGCTGCCCGCTGTGGAAAAGCCGTCCCGCATGCAACGCGCGACGTCTTCCATCCCCCGGCCTTTGTCGAGCCCGATGACCTCGAGGCCTGGGCCGCCGCCCTCTTCAGGTAGCTTTCGCAGCAGCATCTGCCCTTTGACGGCGTGCTTGAGAATATTGGTTGCCACCTCAGTGACCACGAGAGCGACCCTCCCCGCATCGGACTGATCAAAACCGGCACTGGAGGCGAGGCCCACGGCAATTCGGCGCACCTCACCGGCGTCGGATGGATCGACAATGGGAAATGCGCGGTGGCTATTCATAGGTAGTGTTTGGGAGTGGTGTGAGATCAGCTTTGCTGCGCGATCACTTCCATCCCGTCAAAGCAATGCGCGTTCCTTCTCCTGGTCGTGACTCCAGTTCAAACTCATTCACTAGCCTTTTGGCTCCTCCGAGCCCCAACCCGAGACCACCCCCGGTGGTGTAGCCGTCGCGCAAGGCAAGTTCGGGGTTTTCGATGCCCACCCCACGATCACGCAGTATCAAGCGCAGTCCTCGTCTCGGACCCTCTTCCAGGAGCTGGATCTCACCTTCACCGCCGCCGCCATGGACCACTGTGTTGCGCGCAATCTCACTGGCTGCGGTGACGAGCTTCGTCTGATCCACGAGCGAAAAACGTTCTTGGGTAGACCATTTTCGAACGAGCTGGCGGAATTTCACCACCTGTTCCTCGGTTCGGACTTCCACTTGCTCAAGGGTCGTCGAACGCATCGACCAGTTCCTCTTCGGCTCTGAGCGCCGCGCGAAGCAACGCCATCCCCTTTTCCACGTTGAGTGCGGTGCGCACTCCGTCAAGTGAGAGACCGAGTTCGACCAGCGTAATTGCCACGGCAGGACGCATCCCAACGACGACGGTTTCGGAGTCTAGGATGCGCGACATCGAAGCGATATTGGCCAACATGCGTCCAATGAATGAGTCGACCATCTCGAGGGACGAGATGTCGATAAGCACCCCGCGAGAGCCGTACTTGGCGATGGCTGACGTCAAGTCGTCTTGCAGCTTTAGCGCG
>JBLNFG010000149.1:0-4542 GCA_050263495.1 Myxococcales bacterium
GCAACGAAGGTTGAACGTTCCTACGACGTGCATCCGTTCACGATCGTGGTGCTGGAGCAAGCCCCGATCGATGAAGATCCGAGCTAAACCGGGGCGCGCGTTTTAGTATAACCGGTTCAGCCCGTTCAGTGCAGCAACCCGGTATGCCTCGGCCATGGTGGGATAGTTAAAGGTCGTGGTCACGAAGTAGTTCAGCGAGTTTTCCGGGCTCAACATGACGGCTTGCCCAATGTGAATGATCTCGGACGCCTGATCGCCGAAGCAGTGGATTCCGAGTACTTCCAACGTCTCGCGGTGGAACAGCAGCTTGAGCATCCCGACGGTTTGCCCAGTGATTTGTGCCCGAGCGAGGCTACGAAACTGCGAGTGCCCAACCTCGTACGGGACCTTTGCCTCGGTTAGCTCGCGCTCGGTACGGCCTATGCAGCTGATTTCCGGGCTCGTGTAGATTCCGGACGGAACGCTCCGGGAGAGTCGGTTGGGGCAGATTTGGTACGCGATTTGTTGCGCCGCGGCTCGCCCCTGATCGTAGGAAGCGCTAGCCAAGGCTGGCGGCCCGATCACGTCGCCAGCCGCGAAAATATTCGGCGCGGCCGTGCGGTAGCACTCGTCGACTGCGATCTGCCCGCGGTGATCAACCTGGATACCGAGCTGTTCCAAGCCGAGATGGGCAGTGTTGCCGGTGCGACCGTTGGCCCAGAGCAGAATGTCGCTCTTGACCTTTTTCCCGGACTTTAGGTGCAAAATGACGCAGGAGTCCGTTGGTTCAATCCGATCATAGTCCTCTTGATGACGGATGATCACGCCCTGATCGCGCAGATGATACGCCAGCGCGTCGATGATTTCGTCATCCAGGAACGAGAGCAGCTTGTCGCGCTGGTTGACGAGATTCACCTTCATGCCGAAACTGCGTAACATGCTGGCGTACTCGCAGCCAATCACGCCCGCGCCATAGATGGTGAGGGACTGCGGAGCCAGTTCCAGCTTGAGAATGGTGTCACTGTCGAACACTCGAGGGTGTGAGAAATCTACGTCTGCCGGGCGGTATGGCCGCGAACCCGTTGCCACGATGAAGTTGGGGGCGGTCAACTTCTCGGTTTGTCCGGCCAAAGTCTCGACCGCAATCGTCTCCCTATCGAGAAATCGCGCGGTGCCGCGCACGAGTTGAACCCGATTGCGCTCATAGAAGCTCTGTCGCATGCCGACCTGACGTCGCACCACCTCGTCGGCGCTGTGCAGCAGCTTGGAGAACGGTACCGCGTCAGGTGTGAGCGTATGCGCAAAGAGCGGGTTGCTCTTGAATTCCACCAGTTTCTGGATCGCATGCCGAAGCGCTTTGCTCGGGATCGTTCCCCAATGCGTGCAGCCGCCACCGACCAAATCAAAGCGCTCGATGACCGCGACTCGCTGCCGCGCCTTCGCCGCTTGCATCGCGGCGCCCTCACCGGCGGGGCCACTTCCAATCACGATCAGGTCGAACGCTTGCATCGCGCGAAGCATAGTGCGATTTACCGGGGCAGTCGCCCCTCTTTCCTCGCCAGCGCGCGTCAATTCGTCCCGGATCTGTTTGCCTCGCCCCCAAAGCTGGTCTCCTGACCCCGGCTCTGGTAACCGAGATGCCATGAGCGCTCGCGATGACGACAGCACTGACCCGTACGCGGCTTTCGACACATTTCTGGAACGCTTTGACCTGTTGGTTGAGACGGATCCCGCGTCTGCTTTGGCTTGGGTCGACGCGGCAGACGAGGCCGTTCGCGATCAGTCGGAGTGGGTCCTTTGTCGGGCGGATGCGTTGCGGGCAGCGATCGGCCCCGAGGCAGCACGTCAGTACCTGGCGCAGGTGTTGGAGGCCGAGCCTGAGTTTGCCGACGCACACTACGCGATGGCGGAGGTCGAGCGAACGCTCGGCAATACGCAAGCGGCTATCCGCCACGAGCTCGAGACGCTCCGTCTCGACAGCGCCGTTGATTTCGTCGCGTGTCCCGCCTCGGCGGACCTGTCCGAAGCCATTGCCGCGGAAGCAGCCATGGCGGTTTCCGAGCTGCCTGCACAGGTGAAGGCGCGATTGAGCAACGTGCCGATATTCTTGCAACCGCGTCCGAGCGAGCAGTTGGTAGCAGACGGACTCGACGCGCGGTCTCTTGGGCTCTTCGAGGGACCGAATCTCGCGGATACGACACTTTCCTCGCCCGACGGCGGACCGACGGCGATCACCATCTTCACGCATTGTCTCGCGGACGCCTTTGGTGATGACGAAGACGAAATGCTGCGTCAGGTTCGAGTGACCGTGTTGCACGAGGTGGGTCACTACTTCTGCTTGGAGGAGGAACAGCTTGCGGAACTCGGGCTCGATTAGAGCGGCAGTCAATGAAGTAGAACAGGTAATGAGTGTGGCCGCTCTAGCAATCCGCGAATGCGGATTGAGGGGTGAATTGACGAGCGAAGCGAGGAAAGAGGGGCGAATGCCCCTACAAACTAAGGATAGAGCGCCGTTGGCGAAGCCAACGATGGCATGTCACATGCCATTGAAAGGCGCTCTAGCGGAGCGGAGCGACCGATGACCAACGGATTGGATGCATTGCAGGCGACGGGTGCTGCCTCAGTCTTCGACGCGGTGAACCCGTCGACGCTTGGGCTCGCGATGGTTCTGATCCAAGACGCGATCCGCATGGGTCAGACCGAGCTAGCGTTGGGCTTTGTCCAATTCTCCCGCGCGCGATGGGGCGCGGATCCCGGACTCGATTTGGTCGAGGCCCTGCTCGAATCCAAATCGGGAAGAGCGGAGCAAGCTCGTCGCTGTCTCGAGGTCGCGCGCATCACCGATCCGCAGACGCTGGTGACGCAGGTCTACGCCGCGATGGCTGCGATGGATTCCCGCGACTTTGACCCCGCGCAACGACGGCTGCGCGAGGTTATCGAGCGTTGCCCGGACTACCCCGGGGTTGCGGGAATGCTCTCGTCGATCCTGATGCCGGGCCCCAACTACCGCGAGGTACTACGGTCGATTCACCAAATCCTTCAGCCGCGCAGCTACTTAGAGATTGGCGTCGAGACGGGCGCTACGCTGTCCCTAGCGAAGGCGGAACGCATCATCGGCATCGATCCGAACTTTGGGCCATTGCGTCGCGAGTGGCTTCAGTTGCACGTTCAACTCTACGAGCTGAAGAGCTGCGACTTCTTTCGACAGCACGCGCGCGGCGAGGTCTTGGCGGACGTCCCGCTGGATCTGGTGTTCATTGACGGTCTGCATCGATTCGAATCCGCTTTGCAGGACTTCTACGCGGTGGAGCGTTGGGCCCATGCTCGGTCGGTTGTAGTGATGCACGATGCCTTGCCGATCGCCCCGGTGTATGCCGAGCCCGAGCGGCGCACGCGATTCTGGGTCGGCGATGTTTGGAAGGCCGTATATGCGCTGCTGCGGAGCCGACCAGACTTGGTGATTCATGTGATCCCGGCCGTGCCTTCGGGCTTGGTCGTCATTCGTTGGCGTGAGCCGAAGCTGCAATCGCCGCCTATCAGTTACGCTGACTTGGTTCGTGACACGGAGTTTCCGAAGCTGGGCTCGGGTGACACGGTCTGGCCCCGTGAGTTTCCTTTGGTTGCGAACAACGTGGAGGGCTACCGGAAGGCGCTTGGGCGTTGATGCGCCGGTACCATGGACGGGATCAATGTCCGAAGGCTATGCCGAGCAAGGGCCCGAAGAAGACCTGACGCCCTTGGTACACGACCATTTTGGTCAAAGCCTCGGGTACCACGCTAGGATCAATCCCCAACGCGGCGAGGTTGCGAGTCAGGGGGAGATCGTGCGCTTGCTCAATCAGCGCGAATGCCCCCAAATAAAACCGTGCTCCCGGCGTAGAGCCGAGCTGGATCCCGCCGTCGATGAACCAGCCGGGTACCTTGTAAGAGAGACTAGTGCCGGCGAAGCTATCCGGAATCGCGTATACCTTGCGATGCAGGAATAGATAGTCTGCTCCGACGGTGATGCGAATGCCTTGCATCGGGATCGCCAGACGCACGCCCAGCCCGTACATTCCACCAGCGCGAACGAATACGTTACGGCCGGCGGCGTTCTGCATCGTGCTCGAGATCGCCGGAATTGGCGGGAGTTTTAGCTCCGTGGTGCTCACATCGAGCGCCCCGCCGCCAACTAATTCAATGCCGACCCACTCGTAAAAATAGCCAAGGCGCAGTGCGACGCCGCCTCCGCGGGGTGCCGTGGCCGTGCAAGCGCCTTCGAAGGCCTTCGCTGGGCAGTCGTTGAGGTAGCTGTGGGTGGACTTGCCGCCGAGCATGATCGGAACAATGAATGAGCCAAAGATCCCCCGGTAGGGGCTCGGTGAGTCATTCGCGTCCGGAGTCGGTAGTGAGGTTGGCGCAGGTGGGACGGGTTGTTGAACGTCACCTAGCGGCGTTCGCGCAGGTGGGGCGGGTTGTTGAACGTCGCCTGACGGTGAAGCTACCGCGGGCGCGTTTTGGCCGGCGCGCGGCAACGACGACGTCGGACCCGACGGCGCGACGTTGTGTTGGCGTTGGCTCGAT
>JBLNFG010000150.1:0-6094 GCA_050263495.1 Myxococcales bacterium
AGACCCCCCTTGGCGCGCTCGGAGGTAAATCTGTCCGCCAAATCGGGGTAACTCCACGCACGCGCGTCGCCTGTGACGTGTCATGCATCTTGAGCTTGAAGTCGCCTGTGACGTGTCATGCATCTTGAGCTTGAAGTCGCCTGTGACGTGTCATGCATCTTGAGCTTGAAGTCGCCGACGAAGGTCTGCTCGAGTTTGGGCAGCAACTCTGGGGCCTTGTTCGCGGGTAGAACCCTCCCTGAATGCCCTGCTTCTGTCATAACGGATGCCCCCCGAAGTGCGCGCTCGGCCAGCTGCATTGCCCTTTCGGAGGCTCGCCTCGCGTCGGAGGGTGTCTCTGCGCGGCCCTCAGGCATCTGGTCGCGCACCTGCGCGCACTCGCGAGGAAGGCTTAGAAACATCGAGGCGTATACGATCTATTTCGCGGGTTTTCCAAATTGACCGAGGGGGTCAAGGGGCAACGGGGCTTTTCGTGATCGCCACAGCCTCAGTTGCTTGGACGAACAAACCAAAAGAAAGTGGGAATTTCTCGCTCCAATGATAGGATTGAACCTCTTGGTGCGGTACGCAAGGCACAGATCCGGGGCGCCACTTTGGCGGCTTGGTGAGTGCGGGAGAATTCGATGAGACGAACAACTTCATTTTACGCGACAGCTTGGATCGCATTATCAGCGGCAGCACTGTTGGCCGCTTGTAGCGGTAAGAATGAGAGTCACGAAGAGTCAACAGTGGGCGGCAAACCTGGAACGGCTCTTGGAGGAGCGGGCGGCGCAAACTCCACCACGGCAACCGGCGGTCGCACTGCGCTAGTCAGTTCAACGAGCACGGTGAACGTCGCTGGTGCTCCGGGCTTCGGCGGCACAACCGCAACAACTCTCTCGACGGGAGGTGCGGCCGTTGCTGGCAGCACTAGCGTCGCACCACCGCCACCGCAGAATGGCTTCATCGTCCAGAGCCCGTCGGGAATCGTGGACAAGATGGACGTCTTGTTTGCGATCGATAACTCCTTGTCCATGGGCGACAAGCAGCAGGTACTCGCCACAGCGGTTCCCCAGCTCCTCAAGCGGCTCACGAATCCCGACTGTGTCTCTGCAACGCCTGGAAGCACCGCCGAACCGCAGCCAATGGCCGACCCTGGCGCGGCCTGCCCCACTGGCATGGTGCGCGAGTTCGCTCCAATCAAGGACATTCACGTCGGTGTCGTCACGAGCTCCTTGGGTGATTTCGGCGGAGACGTCTGTCCGGAGGGTGGTGCTGCGACTGTCGCAATGAATGATCACGCCTGGCTTACCGGTGCGTTGCCGCGGACGCAAGGAGCGCTCCCGCAATTCCTGAGCTGGACGAAGAGCCATGCAGAGACGTATGCGGTCTCGATTGGACCCAAGCTGACGGAATTCGAGAACCTGGTGGCGGCAGCCACTGAGCTCGGTTGTGGTTATGAAATGGTGCTCGAGTCGTGGTACCGGTTCTTGATCGATCCGAAGCCGCCAACGGATATTATCACCGTCAGTCAGGGTCCCAACCAGCGCGGTGCCATCGATCAGAATATCCTCGCCCAACGTAAAGCGTTCCTGCGTCCAGACTCTTTGGTTACCGTGGTCATGTTGACCGACGACAACGATTGTTCCATGCGCGACGACACGTACGCATGGGTCCCGATGACACAAAGCGCCGGAATGCGCATGTGGCGCGGTTCTTCGGTTTGCGCCACGAATCCTAACGATCCGTGCTGCTTCAGTTGCATGTTGGCCGATAGCGCCTCACCAGAATGTAGGGCCAAGGACCCGAACTGCAGCATCTACGGTGATGGCGCAAAACTCCCAGCCGCAGCAGACGATGTCAACGTGCGCTGCAGATGGATGAAGAAGCGCTTCGGCGTCGACATGCTGTTCCCCACCAGCCGCTACGTCAATGCACTGACCAAGTTGCAGCTTTGTCCAGAGCAGACGTACGGTGACCTGGACTGTGATTGCGCAGCGGCTAAACGCGAGGGTGTGCCGTGCAATCCTGGCCAACCATTGCCCAACCCGCTCTTCCAAAACCTCGATCCCGCATACGTTCCGACGGGGCCAGTGCGCCTCGATTCGTCTTCAGTGTTCTTGGGCGGAATCCTCGGAGTTCCCTGGCAAGATTTGGCGCAGGACGATGCGCTCGCCGATGCGGCCCAACTCAAATATCGCTTAGCCAGTCAGCTCAACTGGGATCTGTTTGCGCCCGTCAACGATCAAAACGCCGCGATCGATCCGCTGATGGTCGAGTCGTCCTCTCCGCGCACGGGAATCCATCCAATTACGAAGGAAGTTCTGGCTGGTCCTGACGCGGCTCCCATGGCGAATCGGATCAACGGCCATGAGTGGAACACCGCGGACAAGGACGTACAATACGCCTGCATCTTCAACCTCGATCAGCCGATCGCTCCAGGGCAAAGCACCGGGGCCAAGCCGTGCGATCTCGAGACTGCCTGCGGACCCGCTGCTGACACGGACGCGTACAAATTGTGTGCGCGCCGCGTGGACGGTTGCTCCTGCCTGATGGCACCCGACGGCGTTAGCCAGCGGCCACCATTGGATCCAACGGTCTCTCACGCTCCGATCTGTCAGGCACCCGACGGCACGTACGGTGCGACCCAGCACTATGCCAAGGCTTACCCGAGCGTCAGGGAGCTCCAGGTGCTGCGCGGGTTCCACGAGGCCAGCCCGTATAGTCAAGACAACGCCATCGTCGCGTCTATCTGTCCAAAGGACCTCAACTACGCCAATGCTGCGAAGCCTGGGTATGGATACAACCCCGCGATGCGGGCACTGGTCGATCGACTCAGAGATAACGTGGGTGGGACCTGTTTGCCCGCAGCATTGGTCGCTGACGCCGACACGGGTCGAGTGCCGTGTGCGGTCATCGAGGCAATCACGCCACAGGGTGCAGCCGAAGGTTCGTGCGACTGTGCCGCCAAGCAGAGAGACGCCGTTCCACCAGAGAAGCAGCAGTCCATGCGCGCGCTGCTCGAGTCACGCGGTACCTGCAGCGGACAGGACTGCAACAAGTTCTGTTTCTGTCAGCTGCGTCAGTTGCTACCTGGCACGGCAGCGGGCGACGCGTGCCTGAACAACGTCGTCGCAGTGAAGACGACAAACCCACCCGGCTTCTGCTACGTCGATCCACCGAAACACGGCAACCCTGCCCTCGTTGCCGACTGCGCTCCAGAAGAGAAACGCACAATTCGGATCGTGGGAGATGATGCGAGCGGCCTTGCAGCGCCGGCAAAGGGGCCCGTGTTCTACACCTGCGACAGTTCACCCTTCGTTCCCGGGGTGGAGATCCTGCCGTAGTAGCGATGCGTCCGCGGTAAGTACGATACCGCACGCACTGCAACGGCTGCTAGTACGTTACGGCACGTAAGCGCTTGCAACGGCCGCACGTCGAAATCAACCCGGTGAGTTCGCGAGGACTCATCGGGTTGCGTTTCTTTTGGTCACGTCTTGGCGCGCGGCTGTTCCCGTGTAGGGCAGACGCATGGTGCGGTCACGCCGCGTCCAGCTTTCGCGCTCGGTCACGAGTACCTTCTAGCTCAGCGTGCGTCGCTCGATTTCCGAGCCTGGCCTATGCAGCGTGATCCACCGCGATTGGAGCGACAAGTAGGACGCTCCTTCGGTGCCAATCGTCGCGCTGAGTGATCCGATCTACTCCCGCCGGATCGGTCGGTGATACTCGTTCGTCCAAGTGCCGACGGGAATACTGGTATACGGCAGGTTGAAGAACTCGGTGGCAAACTGAGTGAATCGGTGGGCGTTCCCGGCGGACTCGCCGAATTTGGGATGACGCTTTCCCAACCATAGCTCGTCGACAATGCGCTGGAGATTGAGGCTGACCCCGATGAAGCGATCTTGATAGCGCGTCACATTGAGTGGGGTACGTGGTCGATAATTGCGCGAATTGTATCCAAGCACCACGTCCATGAAACGAAACGGACCCGCGTTTTCCTCTAAGAAAGGGACGGAACAGACGTGCCACGCAAAGAGAAAGGTCAGGCCCGTGTAGTCCTCGTTGAAATTGACCCCCTCTTTCTTGAAGTTCTTCAGATAGCCATTGGACGGGATGTATTCCACCCTGAAATCGAACAGTTCGTCGAGCAGCGGGACTTCCCGCATGAGTACGCCCGTTGCGGCACCGACCGTGTTGGCGATCATGTCGTTCTTCGAGAAGCCGGTGCTGTAGGCGTCTCGCATCTCGAACACGTAATACATTCCGAGCGTCAACATCGCGCCAGCGTAGGTGGCCGTTCGCCGATGCCAGCCACCCTGCTCGAGCACACTGGCGTTGGCACGGGTGAGAAACAGATTCATGTAGAAGTGCCCGATCTTGTCGGAGCCCCCCGCGTACGTGTTCGGCGCAAACCAACCGTCTTTGACCCACTCGAACTGATCCGGGGGAGAATCTGCCCACCACGCAAAATAGGCGAGCACGTTCATTCCGACGTAGATCCCGCCGACTAATCCGAGGCTCAGCGCACGACTCATCGGGGAACCTCGCCTGACCGAGGGTGCGGTGGTGACCGCGGCAGTGCTGATGTTCGACGGACTGACCACAATGCTCGGCGCTGGCAGAGCTTGGTCGCCGAAGGGTGTCTTCGCGGACGCATCGAGCCGCGGACTGCGCGGTTCGGTATCCGACGCATTCTGAGACGACTCGGAATCCCCACTGGCAGAGCCCTGCAAGCGAACGGTCGAACCCACCACCGGTGCCGCGGACGAGCTCGAAGCCGCAGGGGGCGCACTTGGGGCGTCAGCACCCCCAGTTGACTGAGAACCGGCGGCGAGACTTATGTCCGCCGCGGTGAGAGTCGTTGAAGCTACCGGTTGAACAATGGTGGCACCAGGCGCTGGTGCAGCTTCCGCATGAACCGGACCTGTGCCACCAAAGAGAACCATCCCAAGTACAGTGACGATCCCAAACGAACAAGCGCGAAGTCGCCGTGTGACGTGCAAGCCCATGTAAGCGCCGACACGCTAGCACGCCTTTCTTTGATTCGGCGGCCCGAATTGGAGCGAGCCAAGTGACGCTAGAGGCCAAATCTGCCCGTTCCTGGCCATGAACGATCGCTCATGCTACCCGAGCGCCGATTGTCTAACCGTCCTTTGCGCTCGCTACTGACGCCCTGTTTGCGCGGGATGCGCTGGAATCTGGTGCCTGGTCTGGTGCTTCAAGGAGTAGCTTTGACGCTCCTCCTGCTCTACGCAGCCTCGCCCGTAGTCGGGGCATTTCTCGATGCCGTCGGGGCATTCAAGCGCGAATACGGCTTTGTATTCTCAGCATGCAGCACAGCCGTGTTCGGAGGCGTAATCCCATTCCTGGTTACGTTGATGACGGGGCGTGTGGATCGATCGCAGCGATTGCGCGTATTCCTGTTCTACACCCTGTTCTGGTTTTGGAAAGGGATCGAAGTTGACGCCTTCTACAGGCTGCAGGCCTACCTGTTCGGTGACGCCGCGTCGTTCTCTATCATTGCAAAGAAGGCGGTGGTGGATCAATTCGTGTACAACCCTCTGTGGGCGGGGCCAACCCAGGTCTGGTTCTATCTCTGGAAAGACTCGGAATTTTCGCTTTTGCGCTTGAAGCGCCAGCTCATTCGAGAGTCCTTCCTTCGGCGCACCACCATCGTCCTGGTTTCTTCGTGGGTCGTTTGGATTCCCACGGTGGCAATCGTCTACGCTTTGCCCTCGGCTCTGCAGATCCCACTCTTCAACTTGGTGGTGTGCTTCTGGAGCCTACTACTCACGTCCGTCAGTCAGCGTGAGGAATAAGACCAATTCGTTTCGCGAATAGGTAAGGGGTGTTCTAGGTCTCTACTCGTTGCGAGTAGCCGAAAATACGAGGCCGAGCGCTGCAGCCGAAGGATCTGACAGCGCAGCAGACTAGTACCCCGAATCTTTTGAAGTGATGAGTGCTACCGAGGTGAGGGGTACTAGGAATTCGCGTAGCGAATTCGGGTTTGGGCGACCGGGAGTGGAAAGGTGCACGAAGTGAAGCTTTCCACGGACGGCCACGGTGCTCGCGGCAGCGAGCAGCGCCCGTAGGGCGCAGTGAATGCCCAACGGAA
>JBLNFG010000151.1:0-3110 GCA_050263495.1 Myxococcales bacterium
CCCACGAATCGGAGTTGGTACTTGGTGTTGGAGTCGTACTGGAACCAGTACCTGACCTCGGTGGTGAAACTGAAGTTGTGGTTCCCCGGCGTGGCTGGCCAACTTGGATCGTAGTTGCCCGAGATCTGAGACGTGGTGTTCGGGCTATATGGCTTCATGCTATCCGCGGGGAAGAAGATGGGGTTGCCATCGAAAGCCACGTCCAACACGACGCCTTCCCACTGATCGCCGCTCTGGCTCTTCACGCATTCCATGAAGTTCGGATTCGTCTCGCACTCGGTCGCTTGATGCTGATCGCACTCAGGAGTGCTTGGATCCGGATCGTAGTAGCAGACGGTACAGGGAAGAACGTTGCCCTCGGCGTCGTGATCTTCTTTGCCAACCTGACCGCAGCTAATGCGCTTGGTTCGCATGTACTGGGTGCTAGTTAGCCCGTCGCCGTCCTTTCCGTAACGGTTCACGTACGCGGTTTGGTCATCGTTTAAGAACAGGTTGAGCTTCGTGGCCAGCGTGGCGTTGTGCTTGTTCGGACCAGATGCTGCGTCGTCGTACCACTGGGCAAAGCTCTGAGCGCTTGCGATGCCCGAATTTTTGCCGGGGCTGCCGTCGTAGGTGCCCGTTGTAGCCGCGAGCACGGGTTTACGAGCACCACCCTCGAGACGATCCTTGAGCAAGCCTTGGTTGGCGTAATTCAAGCCGGTGGCGAACTCTGCCGACTTCTCGAAGTCGCCTCCTGCGTCGAAGTCTCGCACCACGAGCGGCACCGTCATGCTGTCGCCAAGCGGCGGGGTTTTACAGGTGAACCCAGGCTCCTCTTTGCAGTCCGAAGAACAACCGTCGCCGCTGATCTGATTGCCGTCGTCGCACTCCTCGTTGAGCACGATGCCGTCGCCACAAGCCGAGGTGCACGGACCCTCGCCACACTTGGGCTCGTTCTGGCAATCCGAGGAGCAACCGTCGAACGGCATCGTGTTACCGTCCTCGCAGCTCTCGGCTCCTTCCATATTACCGTCACCACACGTGGTCGGGGTGCAGGTGCTCGGCGTGCCATCGCACTTGTACCCGATCTCGTACTTGCAGCTCGGTGAGCAGCCGTCCCCCGCCTTCGTGTTGCCATCGTCGCAGAGCTCCGGGAACGCCATCACGCCGTCGCCACATCGAGCGATCTGGTGGCAGGGCTCACCCGCTGGCACGCACGAATATCCCCATTCGACTTGCCGACAGTTTGCGAGGCAACCATCGCCCGAATCGGTGTTGTTGTCGTCGCATGCTTCGTCTTCCGCAAGAACGCCATCACCGCAGCCCGGTGTCGCCGGTTCACCGCTCAGGTCGACGAAGTTGTCCGGCTTCTGCGTGACAATCGAAGGTCCGGAACCACTCCCTCCTACGGCAAAAATACTCGAAGTGCCTCCGGAGCTAGCGCCAGAGATGAAGCCGCCATCTCCACCGGTAGAGCACGAAAAGGAAGCACCCAAACCAACGACTGCGACGAGACAAGTGAGGGAAGATGTTCTCATGACTAATACCGTGGTTTTAGCCGATCCGTTCAGACCGTGCAGGTTTGTGACCCCCAGTAATGTCGACTGAGCAGGGGTTATGGTGCAAGGCCGTCCGATTTTTGCGATTCATACCCCTTTTTTGCCCGATTGTCGCAAAAAACTACTATACAGATGTACCCAGCTGTCGGATAAGTGCAATCGCGCTTCATTCGCGCCGTACGGTACTCAGCCCCCACGTCATTACCCGCGCCGGCGGATTGCTTATGAACAGTCGCAACTCTCGTTTCGACCCGCGTAAGGTTCTCGATTCGGGCTGGCGAAAACAGATCTGGAAACGATGGCTGCGCAGCACACTTGCCGATGCGGTTGAGGCGCACGGAGAGCCCCAGGAATTGGGTGCCCGCATCACTCCGGATACAGCGCGAGCGGTCGAAAACGATGGGGCTGAATCGAATGCACAACCCTGCGCCGCTACTGCCGCAGTCGACGCGATACCCGCGCCCGCCGTTGCGCGGCCCGCAATCGTATCCGAACCAGACCGCGGGCAGGCGGCACGTCGCAACGAATTGCGCGCTCGATTCGATGCACTGTTCGACCGCGTAACGTCAATTGACGACACGCTCGATGCGCTCGGCAAACGGTTTACGTTGAATTCGGCGCACGTGCGTCGGCAAGAACAGCGGGTCTTCGAGCGGATCGAGAGTAGCGCAGAGATGCTGGAGCGTCAGACTCTAGCGCTCGAGGCAATGCAGACTCAAGTCGAGCGCCTCGATCTGCGACTGGCGCGCTTGGAAGGTCGCACTCGCCGCGCAGACGCTAGCGCGGGTTGGTCGGAGTGCCGCGATGCGGGCACCTCATCGCCCGCCACGATCGACGACTCGGATTTCTCGGAGCTCGAACAGGCATTCGCTGAAGAGTCACGAAGTGCGGCGCGTTCGATGCCGCCAGACCCAAGCGAACCACCACCTTTCTCGGGTTCCTCGATCCACGGCAACCTTTCCGAGATGTCACTCCCGACGGTGCTTGCCATGCTCGAACTAGAACGCCGCTCCGGATTGCTCAAGGTGCGCAATGAGGAAGGATACGTCGTCACGGCCACATTACGCACGGGGAGTGTTGTTGGCGCGAAGCGCCGCGACGTGGATGCGGATCCGGTGGAGGTTGTCCGAGAAGCGCTGCGGTTCAGCAAGGGTCATTTCTGGTTCCGGCAGTCGGAGGTCGAGGTGGTCGCGGGACCACCTCGCTCGGTCGGCTCGATTCTGCTCGAAGCGAGCAGCCGAAACGATGAGGCTGCACGCACAGGCTGAGCTAGGCGAATGGCACTCGCACTCGCGCGAGGTGCTCATCGCCGCTGCCTCGAAGGCTGCCCCAATTTGCGCGCTCGCGGAACCGTTGGGGGGTCAAGCAGACGAGCCGCGGAATGCGCTGCGCGAGCCGCCGGACGCAAGAGCGGGCGATCCGTCAGAGCGGAAGCTGGTCCAAGCGCCACGACTCGACGCGCACCCGTCGAAGTCGGAGTCGGACGGCTCGGCCCGTAGGTCCCGGTGCGAAAATCACCGGCATGAAGGATTCGGCAAATCCCAAGCTGCGCCTGTGGTCGAGCGCCTTTCC
>JBLNFG010000152.1:0-3893 GCA_050263495.1 Myxococcales bacterium
CTGGCTATCAGCAATCAGCGGTCAGGTTTCAGCCAGCGCTATACGGCAGCTGAAACGGCGTTCTTCGATCCGGAAGGTGGCCCGAAGGGCCTCATCCAGCCGATCGCTGATACCTGATCGCTGACGGCCTGTTTGGTTCCGGCTCCGCCGGCCTAGGTATCAGCGATCAGGTTGCCGGTCTGAGGCATGCGTCCGTCCCATCCCCGAGTCTTCCGACCTTCCGAACTTCCTGTGCCAATTCCTCTGTTCATCGGACCCACCCGCGAAACAGTTGCGTGATTTCCTCGCTGGGTCGCAGCCTCCGGAGCCGTGCGCGCCTAATGAACGACCAGTTCCACATTGAGGCTGGGCCGGATCGTCGCGCCTAAAGTTAAGGTGTCGCTCTGACCATTCACGATGAACTCGTGCCGGATTGGGCTTGGATACCAACCGACGATACACGCGAGTTGAATCGAGAGGCGACGTGCAAGGTTGACTCGCCAAACCCCAACTGGACCAACGAAGGGCTCGAGCGTTCGAGCTTCACGCTGCTGCACCACGTACTCTCCGGGCAGAGTACCAGCAGAAGCCTTCGCTCCAAGCCAGAGCAGCCCCCCGGTGAGCCCGAGTCCCACGTGTTGGTGTCGGCCTTTATCGAGGCGCCATAGCTGAGCGAGTCGGAGTGAAAGGCTGCCGCCGCGAATCGTCGCTGAGGCTACCTCGTCCCTAACATCACTCGGCCAGGAGTAGGCGGCAGCGATCGCCAACTGTTGCACACCCATGCGACCCTCGCGTTCGTGAGCGAGGGAAACGCCGAATCCGTGTTGAAGGGGGATCTCGGCCGAGTAACGCGTCAATTCGTATCGCGCCGAAATCGCTACGGCGTGGACCGAACCGCTAGCGATCACTCGCGGTATTGGCTCCTTAGGTGGAGTCGGCGATGTGATCCTCGGCACGGGTGGTGCCAGAATCGCTTGCGCCTGCACACGGCTGATTCCTGCATCCTCATCGGTGAGTAACGCGTCCACGGATAGCTCGACGATTTGCGCCAAGCTTTCGATCTCGAAGCTGCCAAAACGACGATTCAGCGGCAATTCTCGCAGCATGAACCGGTCTTGTCTCGGGGCCACAAAGTAGAGGCGCGCAAGATTTGGATCCGATAGGTTGATCCAACACCGGATCTTTGCCTTCGCCGCGGGCGCGGGTTCGAACACCTGCTGAGGATCGAAGCGTGTCGCCGACGTCCACTCGAAGATCGCGCGCCCAGCGTGTTGCGAACCGAGCACGTTCTCGAGCGCTCGTCGCCTCGCGGAATCGCCGATCACTTGGATCTCTACGGTCGGGAGAGAGTCGGGAACACTCGCCGGGCTCGAAACGTCCGTTTGCACCGACGCCGCATGCGCGTACGGGGTGAGTCGTAACCACGCCGTGAAGACCAAACCAACAAGCAGCGCGCTCGACGCAAACCGTTGAGTCTGGGATGGCAAAGTGCGTCGATAGCAATCGCTCAGTGGCGAGCTTTGGCGTCCTCCGAGCATGCTTGCCGCCCTAGTCGGCAGTGCCGAGTCGCTTGCGCGCATAGGAAACGTAGGGGCTGCTCGGGAAGCGATGGATCAATTGAGCCCAAGTGGCGCGTTCTTCGCTAGACTTACCGAGCTGCGAGAGCGCGCGACCCTTGCCATAGAGCGCCTCAGCCGTGAGATTCTGTCCGGAAGAGGAGGCAAGGTAACGGTTGAATTGAGCCAGCGCTGCAGCGGACTGGCCTTGTTCAAGTAACAGGCTCCCGAATCCAACCATCGACAGCTTGGCCTCACGAGAGGACGGGAATGTCTGCTGCAGCTTCTGAAACAGCCGGACCGCGCCAGCGGAGTCCCCCGAGCGACGCGCTGAATTGGCCTGTTGAAGCAGCTGCGGTGCCGTCAGCGACGGTCGCGCCAAGGGGTCGTTCGAGCGGGCCCGAGCGCGCGGTTCAGCCTGTGCAGGGGCAAGCTGCGCCACATTCGAAGGCATCTCAGAGTCCCCGACGGTCGCGTTGTTAGCGCCCACTGGGTTCGGCGTGGAAGATTGAATGGACGAGTGGGCTGCGGGCGCCTCAACGGGTTGCGTCGCGACGGCCGTTGACGGTACGCGCGTCGAGCTGCGCACGACAAGTCCGGCCGTTGTTGCCGCGGCGGCCGTTCCAAACAAGATCGCGGCCAGAAACACCACCTTGCTGGCGCGCTTCGAAGCCGGCCTCCGCGAGATTGTTCGCGGCTGTTCCAGCCATCGTTCCGAAGCCGAAATCATGGAATCGAGACGGCGGGCATCACTGGGCTCGAAGCCTTCCACTTCGTCGAATGCGCTGCCGTGGCTGCGCAGGATGCGACAGGATTCGCAGACGCGGAGGTGATTGCCCAGCGCGATGCGTTGCACGCTGGAGAGCTTGCCCCGGCGTTCGGCGAGCACGAGCTCAGCCCGGCAGTCTCCCGCGCTCATTCCGCCTCCTCAAGGAGACTCGCGGTGCGGCTGTTGGCGCACAGGCGCCGACGGAGCGCTTGTTTGCCCAAGCGGAGACGACTCCAAACGGTATTCTCCGGCGCATCGGTGGACTCGGCGATCTCCTCGACGGTCATGCCGAGCACAAAATGCAATGCAAGCGCCTCTGCGGTTGGTTCGGGCAACTCATCGAGCAGCCGCAGCATCGTCTCGCGGCGTCGCTTTGCGGCGAGGATGGTTTGGGGCGACTGCTCGTCTAGCTCGTGATTGGTTTCGAGCAACGCGACGTTCAAGTACTTGAGCCGATTAGAGTGTTTCCGACGCGCGGCAAGCGCCGTCAAGAGTGCGATGCGACGCGCGAAGGTCATCACACTGCTCTCGCCGCGAAAGCGATCCAACGCGTCGAGTAGCGCGATCACCGCATCTTGGGCGACGTCATCCAGATCCGCGTGTGAGGAGCCCAGCACCTTGCGCACCGTCGCGAGGACGGCCGGACCAACCTGCAACACCAGAGCTCTTACGGCCGGCGGCGATCCTTGGGCGGCTTCCCTCGCCACGGCCAGCAACTCGTCCGTGCGCCGGATCACCGACGGCACGTCCCCAGAACTCGGGAGAGTATTGGCCAATGCTGGGGCGCGACGGTTCATTCTGCTTGGATAAGTTGCTGTATCGAGCAGGACCGGTCAAGTTCGTGCAATGTCTAGGCCGGGTTCGACGTACAGGCGCGATCAGCGGTAACCGCTTTGGCCTACGAAACCGCGTTCTCGAGGCTGCGGAACCCACGCGGACATCGCGCAATTGGTGCAAGGCAGAAATGTCTTGCTCGTCCAGAACTCGGCAAATGAAGAACTCTGACCGTGTCTCGCATCTGCTCTTGACGGCAAATTCTCCGGATGCTGCACAGCCATCTGAAGCGAGGCACCTGAGAAATCTCCCCAATTTCTAGGGAAGAAATCGCGCTGTATTACGGGTGCGTCGCTTTTCTCGCCTTTCCTGTGCAATCCAAATGAGGGCATGACTCAGGCGGCACTGCGCGACAATGGCCGCGGCAATTGCGCCCGCTACGGCGAATGCCCCGACCGGGTTCACCCTCGCGCCATTGTGCACGCGCCGTGAGCACAGGCCGTGGGAAGGACTCGCAAGGCGTGGCAGGGACGCATCAGGGAACGCTCACGCGCCGTTGACGCGGACACACGGAACACGTACGAGCCGTGCACACGCTGTGACGTTGCCACGGATTAGAACGGTAGCATCGAGCGCCAACGCGGGGCGCTGAAGGAGCGGCATGGTGGGAGGTAAACCGGGACTCGACTGAGCCCGGTTTACGCAACCACGAAGCGGGGACGCCTCGAGTCGATATTCGTTGACGAGCATTGTGGTTTCGAACAGCGTCGGGTGCGTTCACACGGAGCACGTTTTTGGAACTCACATGCCGTTGG
>JBLNFG010000153.1:0-7564 GCA_050263495.1 Myxococcales bacterium
ACCACCCGTTCCACCGAGACTTGGATTGGGCGTTGTGCCGGTCTCGCTCTGTCCCGAACCACCGCGAGCGGTACTGGTTTTGACGCGCGACGTTGCGCCGGAGCTGCTTGGAGTCGTTTGCCGTCCAGTGCCGTAGTCGCTGACGACCGTTCCCGCCTTGGCCTGCGGGGATTCCGTCTCATTGGACGAACAAGCCAAAACAAACAACCCAAAGACGAGAATGGAGTGAGCACGGACGGTAGTGCCGAGGATTCTTTCAGCTTGATGTGGCATGCGCGGCTCCAACCAACAGAATCTCTTTCCTTGACGCGTGCGGCAAACGGTAAGCGTTTGCTTTCGTCACTCGGTTCTGTCGCTCGAGCGCAGACCTAGCAGGCGTAAATCGTAATGGCCGGTGCGCCGGTGGCTTGCTGCAGCGGTCTCCCATTCCGTAGCGCGCCCCGCGTCTCGTCTTAACGAAGTACCTGCTCGGTTTGGCCGACCTCGGGCTACTTTACCCTTGGATTACCATGAGCATTCGGAACGGCCACCATACTCATACTTGCCTTTTGCTGCTGTGCCTTCAAGCGTGCAGTGCCGCGCAAGACGATTCCCGAAATGGGGTGAGCGGTGCGGGCGATACGCACACCAATGCTGACGGATGGGGTGGGACAGGTGCGAGTCGCGCTGGACAGCCTTCGAGTCAGCATGTCGCGTCCACACAGCCAAGCTTGGGCGGCGCAGTGGCTCACGAGAGCTCCGCGACCTCTACGGAATCTGGTTTTGTTGGTCAGGGCGGCGCGGCCACGGCAGTGTCCGCGAACACGTCGAAGGCCGAGCAAGGTGGATCACCATCCACCGGCGGAAGTTCGATTCGGTCTGCGAACGGTGGCTCCGTGCAGGGGAGCACCAGTGGCAATTCTACGGCCGGTGGCGCGGTTGGGAGCTCCCAAGCGAATGGCGGCACGAAGGCACAGTCCCGTCCATCCACAACTGCCAGTGGGACCGCTAACGAGTGCCAGCTGGCGTTTCCCGGGGCGCAAGGCTTCGGTCGCTGTGCAATCGGGGCGCGCGGTGGCAGCGTTTACCACGTGACGAACCTGAACGACAGCGGCCCGGGTTCACTGCGTGACGCGATTAGCGTCTCACGTCGAACGGTTGTGTTCGACGTGAGCGGCGTCATCAAGCTTACGTCGCGGCTCGTCTTCAAGAGCAACCTTACGGTGGCCGGGCAGACTGCCCCGGGTGGCGGCATTGTCATCTACGGCGATGGAACCTCGTTCTCGGCTGCCAATCACACCATCGTCCGCTACCTACGCTTTCGTATGGGCATCAACGGTGAGTCCGGCAAGGACACCGTGGGCATGGCCAACGGCCATGACGTGATTTGGGATCACTGTTCGATCAGCTGGGCGCGCGACGGCAACCTCGATTTGAATCAAGAGAGCGGCAGTGAGCTGTACAATCTCACGCTGCAAGACTCAATCGTTGCGCAGGGGCTACAGACTCACAGTACGGGAGGGCTCGTGGTCAATGCCGGGACCTCGATCATCCGTTCATTGTACATCGACAATAACTCGAGGAACCCGAAGGCGCGTGGCACGACGCAGTTCATCAACAACGTCGTCTACAACTGGGTCGTATCAGGATACATTCTCGGTGACACGAGCGGTCGTTCTGACGGCGCGCTGCTCGGGAATTACCTGATTGCGGGCCCGGAAACCAAGGGTGGCACGCTCGATAGCCCGACGCCTGAGTACCACGTGTACGCGGCTGGAAACTACTACGACAGCAATAGGGACGGAACGCTGAATGGTCGACTGCTCACGCAAGGGGACTTTGGCTCGGCCACTTGGGAAACTAAACCTTCCGTCGAATTTCCAGAGATGCCGGTGATGACGGCGACGGAGGCGTTCCAATACGTGACCGATCATGCTGGTGCTTCGCTGTATCGCGACGCGGTGGACTCTTATGTGTTGCGAGAGCTCGCGTCTTTAGGCGATCAAGGCAAGACGATCAGCGACGAAGCAAGCCTCGGGCTGAGTCAAGCGGTCGGAGAGATCCCAACCGGCACGCCTCCGAAGGACACCGACCAAGATGGCATGTCTGACGCGTGGGAGAATGCTCAAGGGCTGGATCCCGCGGACGCAAACGACCGCAACGACGACCAGAACGGCGATGGCTGGACCAACCTCGAGGAGTATATCAACTCCTTAGCTCAATAGCTCGAGACTGGCCCAGTCGAGCCTTACTTACAGCTCCCTTCGGTCATGTAACGAGGCCGCACGGCGGTCTTCTGAATGCTGTTCGGATCCGTGACAGCAACCTCGAGTCCCCAACCGGTCAGGCCATCAAAGGTACCGTCGCTGGTCATGTCAAACGGTTCGTCCTCGGCGCAATCGCCATTCTTTACGCCACCCCACGACCACGCTAGCCATCCGACCTCGAGCCGCTGCGCCTCGGACAGGAGCGTCTGATAGGAGAAGCCCTGAGCACTGCAGTCGCTCACATTGTGCTGAGCAAACTCACCGACAATCAGCGGCAAATTCTTGGTCACAGACTGATCGAGCTCCGTCTTGACTTTGGTCCCTTCCGGATCCGTCCACCACATGTGAACCGAGAACATCAGATTGCGATCGGGATCGGCGGTAATAAGGGCGGGACCCGCGGATTGAAGCATGTTGATGTCCTGCCCCCAAGATGGCGCATCAATGATCAACGGCACTCGAATGCCAGCGGTACGCATCCGTTCGACGGCGCTCACGTAGCCAGCAATCCAGTCCTCGCGCGCAACACTTCCGTTGCCGACTTCATTGGCAATGTTCACGAGCAACTTGTCCTCGTACTTCTGAAGCACGGCGACCACGTCGGGATCGACCCAATAGTCAACGCAGGCCGACAATTTCGTCAGGTCGCCAGTTGCGTCGTGGAGCTCCGGCATCGGGATCAGCTGCGCCTCCACGGCATTCTTGATCGCGGCATCGAGTTGAGCGGCTGAGTTAGTTGTCAGCCAAACGATGCGGACCACGTTTGCCCCAGTCTTCGCGATCTCGGAAAAGTAAGGCGTCCCGTCTTTGGCGCTCGACCACGTCACCATCTCGCTCACGCCTCGCAGCACGACCTTTTCGCAACAACGATCCCTCAGAACACGTCCGTCCACCCAAAACCCAGGGTGACTCTCGCATTCGGTTGTTTCCCCAGGCTCAGTGCTTGCTTCGCCACCTGCGGCGTCGCCACCAGCCGTACTCGAACTTCGTGTCCCCCCTGTTTCGCTGGCGCCACCGTCATCGGACCCGCCGGAATTGTCCGTAGTGGAGGGGGTGCCGCCTGAACCGACCGTCGAACGACCGTTGTTCGTATTGTCGTTGCCACTGCAGCACATCAGGGCGGAGACTGACAGAACCATTAGCCAGTGTAGGGAGTCGTTTTTCATAGGAGTCAGCGGTAACTAGCGTGTGCCCGAAACGGGCGGAAGCAAGGAATTTGAGCGGAAATGTTGGCGCTGCTCAGTCTACATAGACGAAGTGCACCATTAGCTGAGGTGGATCAGCCAGGCCCGTTGATACCGTCGCGTTACCCTCACCCGTCTCCCTGGTACCGCTCTCCACGCTGAATTGCAGTCCATTCCTAGTGCCGGTGCTATGGCGGACCCGAATCGGCTCTATCTCGACTCCGGCGGCGTTCTCGAGCTTCACCACCGTGAGACGTGCCTGAGCGGCAAGCTTACCGGTTGGCCACACTCGCTGGGTCTGAGGCGCCTCTCGACGGGCAGGAAAGCGCAGTAATGCATGCTCGAAGTCGAGCAAGCGCTCGACATTTGCGTCAAGTTCTAACAAGCAGGTGCGTTGGTTTGGGTCGTTGGTACTGACCGAAATTGCCCTGGGCCATCCAAGTCTTCAACACACACATAGTTAACACACAGCTGGGCTTGAGGCGCGAGCCCCTCGTCGCACCAGCGAAGAACAATCGCAGATCTAAGTAAATCGGCCATTCGGGCAACCGCTGGGGCTGGCGTGGGCATCTGAAAGGGTGGTGGGGGAACCCGCATGAGCCAGCGCCTCCGCACGCGGACGCCGACTTCGCCTGTCCCCAACCTGGCAATTACACTCGCCGTTCGCTAGGGTGAGCGTCCATGGCGACAGCCTCGGTACGCCCCTCATCAGCCGATGTCGTCGGACGACAGTTCGTCCGAGACCCAGATAGTTGGCTGCTGTACGTCGCCGCCGCGGTATTGAGCCTCTCCACGGTTCAGCTGTTTGTGTATCCGTTTGGACGGACTTTGTGTGAGTACGCGATCGATGGCCGCGAGATTCTCCTGGGCGGCGCGCCCGGCAAACACTTCTGGTCGCTTCGGGCCCCGGGAATCGCCCTACTCCACGCCGCGATTCAGCGTTTCATCGCCCCAACGGCAATAGCGGCGCGCGCATTCGAGGTCCTCTGCCTGTTCGGGATCCTGTTCTTGGCAATTCGGCTCTCGAAACGCTTCTCGGGCTTCGAACGCGTGGGGTTGATAGGTGGCGCGCTTGCACTTTTCGTGCACTCACAGTTGGAGTACGAGCACACAGGGCAACCAGAGCTCTACGCAACGCTGTTCGTTGGGTTCGCGGCGTTGCTTACGGTGAGCAGTCGCACTCGACATTGGCGTCATCTGGCGTTCCTTTCTATCGGCGCACTCGTCTCCGTTTCGTTGGTATTCGTGCCGCTCTACGTCTTGACGTTGGCGCCGCTGTGCCGCTGGATCTGGTGCGAGGAACGCGAGTTACGGCTTGGGCGTTGGGCGCCGCTGGCAGCCCTCCTTACCGTGATTGGGGGCAGTTGCATTGCGCCATCCCTGTTAGCTATTTGGCTATGGAAACGCGCGGCGCTCGGGATCTTCATTCAAGACTGGTTCATCCCTCAGACCAACCTATGGGCAGCATGGTCTTTGGATGGATTCCTCCAGTGGTTGTATTTTACGGCAGACCGTCTGGTGCTGCGGCAATCAGCCCTGGTGCCAGCGGGTGTCCTACTCGCATTCGTGCTGCCGGGCCTCAACCAAGAGGAACGGCGGGGTTTGCGTCTGCTACTCGGACTCGTTGTATGTCAGCTGATGGCATTCGCGATTTCGTACGAGTCGAATCCTGGGCGTCTGAGCGGTGCGTTACCAATACTTAGTATCATCGCGGGGATCGGGATCTACAAAACCTACCGGCGCATGCTCCAAAACGGGCTGCCCGCAGTGTTTGCTTTCTCTTCCGGGATGCTGTTGCTTGGTGCGCTTTGCACGGCGGTAGACGTTCCACCGGGCAGCTACTTCTACCGAAGTTGGATTCGTCTCAAGTACATCGCTGGGTTGATGCCCTACCGCGCTCCGGAACTGCTCGAGGCCGAGCTGTACTCCAACAACCAAATCAATCTGGCTGTGAGCCGACGTGTGGCAGCGACGCTTGACGGAATGCACCCCTTTGACCGTCAGGTACTCGTTCAAGGTGACGAGCCTCAGGTTCTTTGGTTCGCGCGACTCAGACCCGCGACGCGCCTCGTGCGACCGATGCCAGAAGATCTGGCCGTGGTCGATCCAGAGCTCGAGGCGCGACTAAGTCGCGAGGTTGAGCGCAGTGGTCCCCGGATCATCGTCGTTTCTCCCGCGGCATCAGCGATCAAGGCGCCAACGGCAGCCCGTCGGCTTGGCTTCGATCGCGGGTTGTTGGAACGATTCGATTTGGCCGCGGCTCGTGAGGGCTGGGTATTGCGGGTGCCAAAGCCATAGCGTCTCTAACCGTCGGAATCACCTCATGCTAGCTTCGGCGCGTCCGATCATGGTCTCTGCGAATATCGACCCCCGCATTGAACGAATTGCGCGCTACGCGATTCTGGGTTTCACGCTCTGGATGCTAGCGGTCGGGCTCTGGGAAATCGCAGCCCCATTCGGGGCCGGCCATGCCGCAGTGCTCCCCGCGCGCGGAATCATCGCCGACAATATGTTGGAGTACGGGATCGGATACCCCGTGCGTAACTACGCGGCTAGTCGTCCCACGCCTGAAGCTGCGTACGCACACCACCCATTCGGTACCTACTATCTATTCCTGCTGTCGCGAGCACTCTTGGGTCGCCATGAGTGGGCAATCCGACTCGTTCCCGTGCTGGTTAGCAGCGCCATGCCCTGGCTCCTGTACGCGACGGCGAAGCGACTTTACGGAACGATCGCCGGCATGCTGGCGGCATTCGGTTGGTGCGTGTTACCAATCACCTTAGCATTCGCTCAATTTCCGAGCTTCGAGATGTTCTCGCTCGGCGGCATGTTGCTGGTGTGCTTGGCGACGCTTCGGCTCCAAGAGGAGATGACGTGGCGACGCATGGCTGGCCTACTCGGCGCGGTATTCGTAGCCATCAACACCGACTGGATGGCGACTTTGTTCGTGACTGCGCTCAGCATTATAGCGGCCGGCGCCGTCGCCTTTGCTCCCGCCGCTAGCACCGAGCGTTTGCCCGCGCGGCGGATCTTGCAGGTCTTGTTCTTGGTAGCTGCTGTCGTAGCAACCACGTTGCTTTGGTACGTGAGCTCGTTTCATCGCGCGGGGTTGCTTCAGGACTGGCTCAGTTCCGCGGGGCTGCGTTCGCGCGGCAGTGAGTTGCCACTGAGCGAAGTCATCGCGCACCGGCGCTATTGGATCGAGGTCATGTTCACTAAGCCGGGGATCCTCATCGGCTTGGTGAGTGCTGCTGTTCTCGTGGTTCGGCTGGTTGCGTTGCGTCAGTTCCGCGACGTGTATCCGTCACTGCTGCTCGTGACCGCGACGATTCACTACGTCTATTTCAAGAACGGCGCGGATGTTCACATTTATTGGCCTTTGCCGTTTGCGGCGCAGTTCTGTTTGGGGCTGTCGGTGCTTGCTGGATCAGTCGAATGGGTGGGTCGCTGGCTGGAACGTTTACACACTGCCAAGCTTTCGGAACGTAATGCATCGTGGGTGACACTTGGGCTTGGTGCACTGGTGCCCGTGTTGGTCCTCCCCGACGGGCTTCGCGCGCTAGATTATTCGCGGGACTCGGGCTGTCGCTTGAACGACGACGGACAACTCAATCTGCAGGATTTTGACAAAAATCTGGCGCTCACGCGCTTCAAAGCAGAGATTCCCAAACGGAAGTTGGTCATCCTGAGAGAGTCGATGTTTCCGAACTGGTCGCAGGACTGGGCGATCGAGCGACCGACGGCCGCATTGCCCGGTTTGGGCGTGCCGCTCATCGGAAATTCTCGCTACGCGTTGTTTGATGTGCGTTATGCCCCGCCGACGCTCTCGCCCTGGGCGGTTCAGAGTCGGACTCGTGTTGTCGGGCCGTACTGGTTCGTCGACAGCGACCTTCGGCCAGAAGAGTTCGTGGCATATGGGTTTGAGGAACGCGAACCTTCCATTCTCGAGAAGCTGTTGTTGCAGGCGCATGATCCAATTCGCACCATCGTCCCCGATCCCTGTCGCACTTGGGAGTATCGTCACCACCTCAGTCAAGAGCCCAATCCGGAACCGCCGGGGCTCGACAGTGCAGACAAGTTGAGAATCCTGCACAACGTCTTGGTAGCTCGAGGGGATCAGTCGGGGGCGGCTCG
>JBLNFG010000154.1:0-5694 GCA_050263495.1 Myxococcales bacterium
GCTTCGGAACACGGTCACCGGTCTCGCGACGCTCGACCCCGCCGTGCTCGAAGCGGCCCGCGCCGTGGGCATGACGCCGAGACAACAACTGTTGCGCGTCGAGCTCCCCTTGGCTTTGCCCGTGATCGTGGGCGGTGTGCGGACGGCCATGGCTTGGACAGTCGGCATGGCGACGCTCTCAACGCCGGTCGGCGGCGCTAGCCTCGGCAACTACATCTTCAGCGGGTTGCAGACCCGTAATTTCAACGCGGTACTCGTCGGCTGCCTTGCGGCAGCGGGTCTGGCCTTGCTGCTCGATGGTCTGGCTCGGCTGTTGCTGGTCGGCATCGAGCGTTGCCGCCGCTGGTTGAGAATCGGCGCTTTGACGGAGCTGCTGCTTCTGTACTTGCACGCCGCCGCGGCGCTGTTGTTCAGTGCGACGCGCCATGCTCCGCGACGCGCCATGCTCCGCGCCCCGTCGTGCTTGGCGCCAAGACGTTCACCAATTCCTCGTCGACCTCGCGCAACACCGCTAGACCTCTGCCGCGCTGATCAACCGAGCAGCTGCACGCTGAAGCGCAGCTCGGGATCGGTCCACACCCGCTCCACACGAAATCCGCTGCGTTCCGCAAGTTCTCGAAACTGCCCGAGCTCGTACTTGTAGCAGTGCTCCGTCACGATCGGCTCACCGGCTTCGAAATGGATAGCAGCTCCGTCGAGCTGCACACGCTGTCGGCGGCGACTGAGCAGGTGCATCTCGATACGGCTCGCTCGCTCGTTCCAGATCGCCCGGTGCGTGAAGGCTTCGAGCGGGAAGTGCGCACGGCATTCGCGGTTCAAGACGCGCAAGATATTGAGATTGAATGCGGCGGTAACGCCTTGTGCGTCATCGTAGGCGGCCTCGAGTATCGATGGATCCTTCTTCAGATCCACACCGATTAGCAGCTTGCCGCGAGGGCCGCAGTGGCCTCGAACACGTCGCATGAACTCGACGGAGGCGTCGGGTTCGAAGTTGCCGATGGTGGAGCCCGGAAAGAAAGCCGCTCGGCGTTGGGTCTGCACGACCTCTGGCAACTTTAGAGGTTTGGTGTAGTCAGCACACAGCGGCTCGATCATTAGCCTGGGATACGCAGCCGCAAGCGCGTGAGCGCTCGACTCCAAGGCGCTGCGCGAGATCTCGATCGGTACGTAGGTTCGCGGTGATTCCAGACGGTCGAGCAGCAAACGCGTCTTCACCGAAGCCCCGCTGCCGTACTCGAGCAGTGCGAGCTTAGGACCCAACGCCCGAGTGATCGACTCGATATTGGCGCTCAAGATCCCAAGCTCGGTGCGCGTCGGATAATACTCCGGCAGCTCACAGATCCGCTCGAACAACTCGGAGCCGCGCGCATCGTAGAAGAGCTTGCAGGGCAAGCGCTTGGGCGTCTGCGCCAGTCCGTGCAACACCTCGCGCAAGAGTTCGATCCGCGCCTCGGTGCGTTCGCTGGGTGCTTCGAGCCGAAGGGCCGCCGTGCCGATCATGCCGACCTCGCCAGGCGAATGCCGGTGAACTGCCAGCGGGCATCGGCGGGGAAGAAATTTCTGTAGGACGACCGCACGTGATTCGCTGGCGTCGCGCAGGAGCCACCGCGTAGAACCATTTGATTGCACATAAATTTACCGTTGTATTCACCGATCGGACCGGCTGGTGCGCTGTAGCCCGGGTAGGGCGAATAGGCGCTCGCGGTCCATTCCCAAGTGTCGCCAAACAGCTGGAGCAAGGGCTCGTCGCTAGCCTCGGCCGCGCGCGGTTGCAGTCGTCCCGAATCTAGGAAGTTCCCCCTGACCTTCTGGACCTCCGCCGCTGCTTCCCACTCGGCTTCGCTCGGAAGTCGAAACCCAGCCCAGCGGGCGTAAGCATCTGCTTCGTAATAGCTTACGTGACAGACCGGCTCGTCGAGGACGACTGGAGCGATTCCGGATAGAGTGTAGACTTCGTGGGCGTTCGTGGCGGCGCGCTGCCAATAGGCAGGCGCCGACCAATCTCGTTCATTGACCACGCGCAGGCCATCGGACAGCCAAAGTTCGGGACGCGCATAACCGCCGTCCTGCATGAATGCGAGAAACTCGCCATTAGTAACGAGGCGCGTCGCGAGCTGATAAGGTTCGACGAATTCGCGATGTCGCGGCAGCTCATTGTCGAACGCGAACCCAGTGCCAGCATGTCCGATCTCGCGCACCCCTTCGGCGAAGGAACGCCAGCCGAGCGGTGGTGCGCGGTGGGTAGAACCGCTTGGTTGTTCGTGATACGCAGGAAAGAGCGGACTCGAGGCGAAAAGATGCTTGAGATCGGTGACAATCAGCTCTTGGTGCTGCTGTTCGTGCTGGACACCTAGCTCCACGACGTTGCCAAGCTCACCGAGATCGTCGCCCTGTCGATCGAGGAGCTCGAGCACGCGCTCCGTGACATGCGTGCGATAGGTCATCACCTCAGCGAGCGCGGGTCGTGTCAGAATTCCGCGGGCTGGCCGTGGGTGGCGCGCCCCGAGTGCCTCGTAGTACGAGTTGAATAGGAACCCGTAGTTGGCGCGAAAGGGTCGAAATCCGGGTTGGCGCGACAGCACGAAGGTCTCGAAGAACCAACTGGTGTGCGCCAGATGCCACTTCGTCGGGCTGGCGTCCGTCATCGATTGGGCGCCAGCATCTTCAGCCGATAGCGGTTGCGCGAGTGCCTCGCTGACCGAGCGAACGCGCGAAAAGCGTTCAGCAAGAGCTGCGACGGGGGGCGTCATGCCTTCGTGGCCTCAGCGTACGCGGCCTCGAAGGAGGCAACGGTCCTTTGGTACTGCGGCATCTCCCCGCACGACCGACACAACCTGCGATCGGAGCTTAGTGTCATCACCCTCGCCAGTCACATGGCTCTCGCGCTCGGGAATGGCAATTGGTCAAGTCAATCCAGGCGATTCGTTTGCCGGCTGCAGGACTCTTTGTGCACTGTACTTCTGTGGGTTCCCCCCCGCGTGCGTGCGGCCTCTGTCTCGATTTGGTTTGTGGCGGCGCGGTACCGGATCGGGTTGCCTTTGCACGCGTCGCACTCGTTTGCACGCGTCGCACTCGTTTGTACGCGTCGCACTCGTTTGTGCGCGTTTGCACGCCGCACCAAACAACAAAGGATCGAGGCGTTCCAAAGGTGTGAAGCTATGTCGCCTTGCTTGCCGAAGCTGCGTCGGCCGCCCTCTGGGCCACGATCTCCTTGACGAGCGTCAGGGCGTTGAGCACCTGAGGGAAGCAGACATAGGGAATGCAGTGGATCAGCGCGCCGACGATCTTCTCCTGCGTCAGGCTCACGTTGAAGGCCAAACGCGCATCCAGTTGGTTCAACCGAATGCTCGTGCGTTTCACCAATCGTTACGAAGAATGCTGAGTACTCGGCGGCGGCGTCGACCGCCGCGCTCCTACGCGCCGTGCAAGATTGCGAGAAACTAGAGTCGGGCCACGTAGCTTGGTTCGGCGCCGACGTTGGTCCGAGCCAACCGAACCGACTGCGCGGAACCGTTTGGGCGCCAAGCTTCCTCTCGCAACGTCAAGCGCTGGCACCGCATGCGGAGACGCAGGTGGTCAGGAAATCATCACCTCCTTTGTCGGGAGGCAGCGCCTTTTCCCGCGATTGGTTCCTTGCACCGTCTGAGAAACCCTAGCATTCAGGTGTGTTCTGGTGATCCAGCGCGACATAAGTCGTCTGCATGGCGAGTCCTTATGCGACGTAGACGTTCAGTGGGCCGCCACGTGACGGAAGGGTTTGACGGCATTTCCGACAGGGCGGCATACCGGCCAGCATCACAAAACTACCGGCCATCGTGATCAATCGCATGGAACATGCGTCTCCTTTTTCGCGCTCTGTCGTTTCTGTACCCCCTCATTGGGAAGGAACTGCGCGTCCGAGGGGACGTCTCACGATTTCGTGCTATGTTGTCAGCATTGCGCTGCGGCGTAACGGTCATCGCCTACGCCTTACGCGTCTCATGCCCCTGCTTGGGACATTCTGACGTCACGCTCTCTCCAAGGATCCTGATGATGTGTGCCGACTACAAGTCTCCTTGTCTCTTCTCCCATACCGCACGTGCTGACTGGGGGGTCGCGCTCCTGGTCGGCGAATCCGACGGCAAGCGCCGCTACCTGTTTGAAAATGGTGAAGAACGCACGCTCGCGAGCGGTTTCTACCAGATGATGCGCTTCGTTGAGAAGCCAAGCGCGGATCAGTGCAGTGCGTACGCTAAGCTGCGCGGCATCATCGAGGCGCGCAATCCCCAAGTCGGAGTAAGACCGAACGTCCTGGGCGTGATCGACCAGGTTGCGAAATTCCACGCTGCGTTCGCCTCGGGCTTCTCCGATCCGCTATGGGTCAAGGATGTCCGCGGTGACGGGGCCCCAAAGCGTTTGCCGAACCACCGTCAGCCGATACTCGAGAGCGTGAAGGAGCAGCTGTCGCAACCGGTGCTCGACACGCTGATCCAGGACCAGCGTTTCGGGCAGGTTTGGGAGCAGACTGCAACCCTGGTCGGCCAGAGTGGTCTCGTTTCCGCCGCCAAGCTCAAGTTCAAGCCAGCTGCTCCCGAGCAGCAGCGCGCTCTCGCCGTTTCGATCCGCGACCTTCTGTACGGAGATACCAAGTACGAGCGCCGTTTCGATCACTTCGTGCACGTGTTTTTGGCAGCGTTTGTCGCGTATCCACACTGGGAACTCGCGACGGCCCCCTCGGCGCTGATTCATCCCAATGACCACGTGTGTGTCGACGTGACGCTGTTTCGCAAACAGATGAAGTTGAGCAACGTGCACAGAGTGGTCGGTGGGCAGCCCAGCAGCGCCGGCTACAACATCTTGCTTGGCGTGGCCCGTCTGATTTCTAACACGCTGGTTGAACAGGGCGAGGAGCCCCGCGACCTATTCGATGTGCGGGATTTCATCGCGTTCACGCTCAAGCCCGAGAAGGCTGCGCCGAAGGCCGCATCGGTTCGCGGAAAGCCACCGGCGCGAGAACCGCGTGGTGCGGGCGGGAGGTCGACGACGAAGTCCAGCGAACGGTCAACTGACGTTTGCGCGTGAGTCGAAGCCGCACAAACATGATACTGCCGCCGCTTGGACGTCGGCTGAGCAGCAAACGTCAACGGTGCCAAGCGCGATAGCGGGCAAGCTCGCCGCCGCTCTGATGCGGCTCACGGACGAGCGCCCGCTGTCGTGCGTTAAACGGCGAGGAGTCAATGCTTTCGTGGGAAGAATTCGTGGCAAGGAAGAACGCCGCGCGGGATCCGCTCCCGGTGGATACGTCCGGGGGACTCTCGGAAGCGACGGTAATCCACACCTGCATTCTGCGATTGGCATTGGCCGTTGAGGATTCTAGAACCTATTGGGCGCGGTTTGATCCAAGCATTCCGAGCCCCAAGCGGGCCAAGGTAGCGTTCGAACAGCGGTGGTTCGGTACCCACGGCATGGAATGGGTCCGTTACCTCATCGCGTCGTTCGGGCCTCGATACAACGCATTCCCCAATGCCTTGAAGGTGCTGTCGCAGTGGTCTGCGATGGATCTAGCGACCTGCCAAGTGGTCTGCCATTGGCATCTCCAACTTTCGGATCCGCTCTATCGACGCTTCACTGGCGACTACCTCCTGCAGCGTCGAGGCCAGAAAGACGCAACGGTGAGTCGAGATGCGGTCTTTCTTTGGTTGAAGTCTGACTTTC
>JBLNFG010000155.1:0-3212 GCA_050263495.1 Myxococcales bacterium
GATCTCGGACAGCGGCAGGATATCTGCTCGAGACCGCCCGGCTTCGGCTCGGACATTGGACACGTTCGTTGGCAGCATGCCAACCAGGGCTGTGAAGGCGAGGGTGAAAAGGGACCAGGTCCGGCGCACTAGAGGTCGAGAATAGAACAGAGATCCGTAGCGTGCTAGTTATCCCTGTACCCCAGTTGGGGTCTTCGGCCGCTCGCTCCGGTCCAATGTGGGCGGCCATGGGTATAAAACGCCGTGGATTTAGCGATCCTGTTGCTGCTCTGGCTCAGTTTTGCCAGCCTGGTCACCCTGCACGTGGCGCTCGCGATCACCGTGGGCCATCGTCGCGGCAAGTTGATGGGGTGGCTCGCGCTCTTGGCTGTCCCACTCGCTCCGTACCTGGGCTTCACCGCAAACGCCAAAACGCGCAGCGGCGTGTGGTGCCTACTCTTGGCTTCATACCTCGTGCTTTTGTTTTTTGCGACGCGGTAACGGCCACGATTGCTCACCTTGGTTCTCGAATCCCCGAACGCCCCGCAATGGCTCACTCTGACCCCCCAGCTCCGACCTTGAGCAGGTCGGCGCCTGTCCGTAGTGTTTGGGCGATTCGGTCAATGACGGTACGGTTTGGTCGAGGTTCGCGTCTCGAGATTCGGTGCCACGTCGAGAATCCAACGATCTCGAACAGCGTGTGCCAAGTCTACCCGTTCTTCGTGCCTCACCCCGATACCGTGAATCAAGCACGCATGCTCATACGCCGGGTAAGCAGCCCAAGCAGCCGTGAACTCGATGCGTTTGAACCCCCAAGGAAACGCGCCGTCGACGGAATGAACGACGACGCGTTTGCCCTGCCACTCAATCTCTGTCTCCGTAATCGGGCCAATCGCCACCGAGAATGCGCGTAGGCGCGGTCGCACCATTGTCTCCGCTTGACGAATGCAAGATCGGCTCTCGGCCGTCCTCCCCGCACGCGTGTCGTAAGCGAGAACCACGACGGTCGAGTCGAAATGGTCTCCATATCGAAAACCAACCAGGTGCTCGAACAAGCGGTAGCGCACGCGCTTCCAATTCGAGCTATCGGGATAACTGAGAACGACCTGATTGTCCTTGTCCTTGAGCTCACCGAACGGCTCTTCCAGCAGGCGTACCATCGCGGCGGCGTGCGGATCCGGTGCGTCCCCACCCGGTCGGCTAAGATTGATCGTCCCGGGAGTTGGGCGCGCCACGTCTAGCCACAGCCTGGGATTGGGCTTCTGCGGCGGTGGCAACTTGCTGATCGGATCGACCATGGGTGATGCCGTGTTGGCCGCACCTGCCGAGTTCAGTTCCTGACCCGAGTCGATGCCAGCCGCCGGAGTAGTTGGCGGATTGGATACCGAGCAGCCGAGCACCGTCAAAGCAGCCCAGCAACCCCGTCGCAGGCTGGTAGACTTGAAGGTAGCCACACACAATCTCGACGGGCTCGACACAGGCAACCAGCATACCACGGCGCCGCCGCTCTCGACGACGAAAGCCGCGTCGGCTCAAATTGTGACCGCGATCTCACGCGCTTGAGCTGCAAGCAACGCCACTTTGTAGCGCAAGGGGGCGTCAGACTTCGAAGCTCTTCTGCCTGATTTGGTTCATGTCGGCAATGCCCAGCCCAAGCTCACTCGCGCTTTGGATGTACTTGGGACCCCGCCCAGATTGGGCAAGTGATTTCATGCCGTGACGCTTGCGCTCAGCATCAACCGCCATTGCCCCCATCGTGTCGAGCGCCACGGGATCCGTCGATACGTAGAGCGAGCCGTGGGGCACGACCGTATTCGGATCCTTGTAAAGCGGGCCGCGGTCATACATCAGACGCATGCCGTCGGCGATGTGAAGCCGCACACGGCTCGTAACCAGCGGGTGCGCGTAGAGCATGGCGATTTGCGGGTTGGCGTAATGCGCGTGATGGGCTTCGGGGTTGTGAATCGAGCCATGGGTGATATTTTTCAGAGCCCCGGTGTAGCCGCAAATGCTGTGGTCCTTCACCAATCCCATATCGATGACGCAGGTGGCCTGCATCAGCTGTCGGCAGTACTTCGTCGTGATCCCCTCGTAGATCTTGACGCCGTCCATCCCGTGGTCTTTGTTATTGTGGAATGCAGTCCGCACTCCCTTCGGCAGGTCGAATTTCGGAGCGCCTACGCGAGACGCGAGGAGGTAGCCCGAATACTGCTCGTAGACCGTGATATTCTCGGCGGGGACTCCGAGCGCGATGCAAGCCTCGGCCACCGGCTGAATGAACTCGAACGAGGTTGCCATGCTGCTTCCGGCAATACCGTTCGGCTTGATTGCAACCCTATCCGACGGGTGCACGAAACGCTTCATCGCCTCAGTCAGGTTCGATGCGCCCGTCAGCTCCATCATCGCTTTCTCGAGCAACCGCCGCGCGACCTCGGGCTTGGGCCAAATCTGGTTCTTGTGCATCAAACCGGGGAAATCGCCCTTGCCGGAGACCTTGACGACTTGCCCTGGTAGGCTCAACGGAACAAACCCAGACGGAGCATGAGCGATTAGATCCGCGCCCGACGAAGCTGAGTGCGCTTCCTTGGCCCACGTCCCCAATACACCGGCGCTTGCCGCAGCCGCTACGCCAGTGACGAAAGTGCGGCGGTTCATTTTCTGGCTCGACGAATCCATGCTGCCTCCAAATACGTAACGAGCGACGTCGCACGCGACGCCGCTCACTATAGCTTTACAGCATGGGGACGCCAGATCGCACCACTGTCGAATGGTGCTCGCTTGCGCCTACAGGAGGATCACTCGGGGCAATAAACCACGACGTAAGAAACGCGGCCCGCGTTGCCTCGCCTGAACGGCATGCCTCGCAATGAAACTCATTTGTAGTTGTTATTCACGCGTGCGCGTCGGCCACGATTCTTGGCCTGGTGCTTTGCGTTTTTGCGCGCGCAGCGCGTGCGGTCCCGGTACTTCTTGGCTTTGCGGAGAAAAAGCATCATGGCGGCGCGTTAGTAGCCTAGGGAGCGCTGAGAAGCAAACGGATCAAGGTCGGCTCCACCCGAAATCGGCGCGCTCCGCTCTCCCTCGCCGCCCAAAACAAGACTGGTGGCGGGAGGAATACCCGGAGAAAGTGGACCCTTCTACGTGGCGGGGACCTTCTGCGGGGCGGTATTGGCTCCGCACCAAGCGTCCGAAACGGCGCAAGCCGGCCCAATAACCCACTGCTGGCAAGCTGC
>JBLNFG010000156.1:0-6288 GCA_050263495.1 Myxococcales bacterium
GAGGAAGCAGCCGGGTGGCATTCGGGGTTGTGATGCAGGTTTCATACCCGAGGCCGCGCACCCCTTACAAGGCAAATTCCCGCTGAATGGTGGAACTAGCAGAAGTGCCGGCGCGCTTCGCTGTGCCATTCTGTGCCGCGTCCTGACTCTGCGCCAAGGGTAGCTCCCCGGGGCAATGTCCCGCGTTGGGTTCGGTTCACGACCGGCGCGGCTCGCTCGAAATGCTGGAATTTCGGGCTCCGTTACCTGCCCGTCCGAGCTGCCGTTGACAGTCCAGCGCCGCGATGTTCATCTCAACTACACCATGCTCGACTGGCACGTGCGATCGCAACGAGAAGGTCAAGAATCAAGTCAGCCATCGACGCATGCCAGTGCCGAGGGCGCCATCGAAGAGGGAAACCGCATTCTGCGTGCGTCTGAGGCCTCCGAAGTAACGGTATTTCATCGGCTCTATTCCAATCAAGCGTGCTTGACGTTCTCGGCTGCGCTCACGGCGGAAGAGATTCAGCTCCAGGCTGGTCACCTCGAGCGGCTCGTTTTGCGCGCGGCTCGGTCAGGATAAACGCTGAAGGGGCGCTGTTGCGCCCCCTCCGTAGCCAACTGAAAATGCCCGCGTGGCGCTAGAATCTGCCGCTCAGTCCAACCGATCCAATCCCAAGCAGGGGTCTGATGCTTGCGCTCGTTGACGCGCTCGGCTGCTCTTGATTTGGACCGCTCACGAAATAGAGCACCGTACCCGTGACTAACGCCGCTGCGCCAGCCCCAACGAGAACGGTGGAGATGAGAGCATCGCGGTTGGCTCCGTCCAGCTTGTCTTTCGAAGAGGGCGGACACCGATTGTCTGCACACTCTTGGTCGAGGTCACCCTTGTTCTTTACGGCGAGGAATCCAAACACCCCACCGGCAGCCGCAGCTGCGGCTCCCACTCCCCAAAGCACGTAACTTGGCGTTAGGTTTGGACTGCTCTCCTCGGAACTGGCTAGTGGCGCTTCGTGCTCGCGGCCAGTTCGCACCAGCATCTTTTGTTCTGAGCGCGAAGGCGCTGAGGGTGGGGCATCAGTGCTCGGGGGCTGAGGCTTGGCCACGGGCGCCTGCGGATCCACCACGAGCTTGAAGCTGAGTTCCAGCTTTTCGCCAGGAGCGAGGGCGAGTTGACGGGTTTGCCTAATGTACCCGGGAGCCGAAACGTCGATTGTGTGATCGCCTGGATCGGTCGGTCGACTTCGCTCGAATAGTGCCGGGGGAACCGGCTGTTGATCGAGCAGAACGACTACACCTTCGGGTGGCTCTCGAACGGAAAGCACGAGCGATCCAATCTTGGGCTTCGCCGCGTCGAGTGCAATCTGAGCGCGCTCGCGCGCCTTCAGCAAAGCGGGTGGCGCGTTGGCGGGAACTTGTTCACGCAACAAACGTCGCAACGCTTCCGTGCCTTCAACAATCTTCCCTTCACTGATCAAACACTCACCTAGACGCCCCAAGACGATCGGAGCATGATGCAACTTCTCCGAACGTGACAACTTATCGATCGCGCTGAAGCAGTGTCCGGCGTCGGCCAGTTTGAGGCCTTCGATGGCCAGTTCGCGTGCGCCAGCAACATCAGCCGCATCTTCTTCAGCGTAAGCAACACCTGTCCATGCGCCGAGCAACAACAGGCTAGTCCATGTAGTAACTCGAATCGAGTGCCGGAGCGCGATGAAGTGCTGTTGGGATATGTTGGCTAGAGTCATTCGGCCCTTTCCGGAAATGATAACGATGCAACCCAGCTTCATTTCCACTCGCGATTTCTCGTTTGAGCTTAAATCAGTGCAACCATGTAGGGCTTCAGGATCCCTGAGTGACGACTGAGGTGAGCTGAGAGTGATACGTGACGGACGGCACGTGTCGCTGGGTTCTTAAGAATTTGTAAGGCTCAGACGTTGGGTTTTCTGCTTTGACCAGCACGCGTTCATCGCGTCCTATTTGCCGAACACTGCAGCGCATTACGGCCAAACTATCGCTGTTTCGAGCTAACGGAGGCATACATGCCTAGACCCAGACTGCGCATTCTTCTCCTCTCAATCAGTTCGCTCAGTGCATCTCTGTCGATGGGATGCGGCCAGATCACCGGACTGAGCGATATGTCAATCGACGAAAGCGCTGGAGATCAGAAGGAAAAGGAACCTAGTTGCGCAAGTAACGCGCAATGTATCGAGCAGGCTTCGGTCGGAGCAGCCAGCACGGTACCTGCAATGTGCATCAAGTCCACCGGGAAATGCGCCGTTCTTACTAGCGAAGACTGCAGCCAAATCACAGGGGATTACACCATCGATCAGGCGCTCATAATAGGCTCCCTCTTCCAAACCGAGGGCGCCACTGCCACACAGAACATCCCTCGACAGCGCAGCGCAATCCTCGCGGTGGAGGAAGTCAATTCCGCTGGTGGCATCCCTTCGAGCACGGCCGGTGTTGGCCGGCCACTGGTGATGGTCTCGTGCAACGCAGCGACGGATCTTGTGCGTGCGGCAAAGCACCTCGTGGATGATCTCAAGGTGCCGGCCATCGTCGGCCCCAACAATAGCCAGGACACCCTCGACGTTTCCAACAAAGTGACGATTTCTGCAGGGGTGGCGGTGCTAACACCGACGGCTGTTGCTGCCAGTATCTCTGACCTGCTCGACAATGATCTGACATGGCTGATGATCCCATCCGATGATCAGCGCGCTCAGCTCATGATCAAGCAAATAAACGATCTCGAAACGGCACTCAGGGAGCAGCGCGGAACCGCCTCGGTGAAGCTGTCGATTATCTATCGAGACGATGCGCTTGGGGTCGGAACGAGGAACTCGCTCAACAGACTAACTCTCAATGGCGTTGCGCTTGCACACCCCAGCAATGCAGGAAGTGCCGCCGGCAACGTGCATATCGTTCCGTACGATTACAAGCAGGCCGACCAGAACGCGATCATCGAGAAAGAGTCCGCATTTGCTCCGGACATCATCGTACTGGCAGGAACAGCCGAATCCATCACCAAGGTGATGACACCGCTCGAGCAAAGTTGGAAGTCCAGCTTTCGACCCTACTACTTCATCATCGACCCCTCCAAGGGGCCAGAGCTGTTGGCTGCGGTCGCCGGAAATGACGACCTGCGTCACCGCATCCGGGGCACGGGCACGACGCCCGCGAAGGAGTCTCTTCCGGTTACGAATGCATTCAATCTCGACTACGGGGTGAAGTTCGGCGAACCGCCCACCGCATCGGGTGCTGGTACCTCGTACGATTCGGTCTATTCGGTAGCGTACGCTTTGGCCGCGACCAAGGATCTTGAGCCGACGGGTGCCAACATCGCCAAGGGGCTACGCATGCTCTCCGGCGGCGCAGTGAACGTCAACACGGGGCCTCAAGATTTGCTGGCCGCATTCCAGAATCTTGCGTCCGGCAAAACCATCAACGCGTTTGGTACTGCATGCCCGCTCGATTGGGATCAGAATGGAACGGTCAGGGGCGGCAACGTCGAGATGTGGTGCATAAGTCGTAATGGCGATGCACCACTCTTCGCAACCTCTGGACTCGTTTTTGATATTAGAACTCAGACTTACAGCGGCGAATACGTTCAGTGTGGCCCATGACTCTCGAGGGCTTTGACGTGCTCGTCTCTGCGTGACGGAGGCATACTGTGAGTTTCGCAACGTGGCGCGGGGGGAGCGATGAGCGAATCACCCCGCCCCCGGACTCGGATTCTCAGGTGCTGGCAGAAAATACCAGGCGCCGCGCGTGGACCCTCACGGTACTTGCCACTGTCGCACTTCTTACCACGTTGATTCATCGCCAGACACTGGCTGCGTTGGCAGTACCAGTGACCCATGCCTTGGCCATCTCCGACGTGCGGTATGGTTGGCTTTCGACGGGAATGGCCGCATCGTTCATGGTCGGCTCCCTTCCGGCAGCACGCTTCACGCAGCGGATTGGACCGCAAGTTGCTCTGGCCATTACCGTTGCCGCCACCTCCTTGGTGATCGGGTTGCATTCCCTCGTCGTTGGTTACGCGGCACTGCTCATGTTACGCGTGGGCATGGGGTTTGCGGCCGCGGGTGCAATCCCTGCTGCGACGCAGACCGTCCACCGGGTACTGCCGTTCAAGGATCGCGCTCGGGGAATCGCTCTGCTGTACATGGGAAGCTCACTCGGCTCTGCGCTATGTGCGCCTATTGCCGTGTTCCTGGAAGCTCAGACGGGCTGGCGCTGGGCATTCTTTGGTGTGGCTGCGATTGGGCTGGTCTGGGTGCCGACTTGGGCTTTTGCGACCACGCGGACTCAGCCACAAGGGGGAACCAATTCGCTTGGTCCGCCGCAATCCATCGCCGAGCTCAACTATCACATCAGTGTCGTCGCCTTAGCACGGCAGCGCGGGGTTCTGCGCGGAACTCTACTCGTCGCGGCAGCTTCGCCAGTCAACCTGCTGATGTTGATTTGGGCGGCAAAGTATCTGTCCCGCGATCACGGCATTCGGCAATCCGAGTTGGGCTACTACCTTTGGATGCCCGCGCTAATGTTTGGCTTGGGTTCACTCGGCTTCGGTGAGTTGCGTGCGCGAACAGCGAAAAGCCGCTCGAGCGCGCGGCCGCCGCGCGGACTCGTGCTGGGTGCGAGCGCGCTCGCGTGCGTAATGGCATGTACGCCGCTCGCATCGAACGCGTGGTCTGGGACCATGTTGGCAAGCGTTGCGATGATCGGTGCCGGGGGGCTGTACACCTTAGCGACCAGCGACATGCTCGCACACATACCGCGGCAAGCGGTGCCTGCGACCGCGAGTCTTACTACGGTGACACAGAGCATCGTGTACATCTTGGCAAGTCCAGTCATTGGCAAGGCTGTAGAACACTTCGGCAATTTCAATTGGGCGATGGTAGTTGCAGGCCTCTGGGTGCTTCCTTGCACCCTCTGTTGGCTACTAGAAGCGACCTTTCACGAATGAAGAATTGCGCTCCTCTTTCACACACTAAAGCTTGGCAAGAAGTCGGCGTATTCTCTCAAGCAGTCCCAGCATCGACCTGTGTTCGAACGCAGCGAGCAACCCATACAATTAGGTGACTTCATGGCAACGAAAGCGGAGACCAAGGGAGAACACTGGAGCGTCGCCGCCACTAGCGGGCGCGTGCCGCTATCATCGGAGAGTCCGTTCGACATGCCGTTCGTTCCCGGCGAGATCATCGCTGATAAGTATGAGGTGATTGAGCTCATCGGGGTCGGTGGTGTGGGTTTCGTGGTAGCGGCAAACCATATCGAACTTGGCGAGAAGGTCGCCTTGAAGTTTCTCCGCCCAGAGATGCTAATCCGCGAAGACATCGTGGCGCGATTCGCGCAAGAAGCGCTGGCTGCGGTACGCATCAAGAATGAGCATGTGGCGCGCGTCTTCGATGTCGGCACACTACCCAATGGTAATCCGTTCATCGTAATGGAGTTCCTCGAAGGTCGAGACCTGTACGAAATCGTTCAGCAGGACGGCCCTCAGCCTGTCAAGACCGCGATCGACTACGTGCTGCAAGCGTGCGAGGCGCTTGCCGACGCGCACTCACGGGGCATTGTGCATCGCGACGTGAAGCCCGAGAATCTGTTTCTGATTCAACGCGCAGAGGGCATCGATCTAATTAAGGTACTCGACTTCGGAATCTCGAAGCTAGCCCTTACCGGATCAGCCATTCGGAGCAAGGTTCCCTTGGTGCGGACCATGCTGCCAATGGGCTCACCGGTGTATATGTCTCCGGAGCAGATCCGAGCGTCGAAGGACATCGACCTGCGTACCGACATCTGGTCCATGGGGTGCGTGTTACACGAGCTCCTAACGGGAAGTCCAGCGTTCGACGCACCCTCGCTAACCCAACTAAGCGCGACGATTCTCGAAGAGCACCCGCCGAAGATCAGTGATGTCCGCGCGGTGGTTCCGCGCGAACTCGATGCAATCGTCTCGAAATGCCTAGAGAAATCGCCGAACAAGCGCTACCAGAACATGGCGGAACTGGCGCTCGCACTCTATCCGTACGGTCCACGGCGGTCGCGTTTGTCGGCCGAACGTTGCTGCAAGTTGCTGAAGGTCGAAGGCTCTGGGCATTCTGAGTTCGAGCTTCCAAGTGCGCGGCCGCCAGGTTGGGAGACGCTACCAAGCGGCGCCTACCCCGCGATTAGGGATCCCTCGCGGACTACCGCGACTAGCGGGGTACCGAGCGAAGATCGAGAGACGCTGATTGTTGGCGTGAAGCCGAAGCGCAAGGGTCTCTTGCTTGGACTCGGCGGAGCCCTTTTGGTGGCTGCCGT
>JBLNFG010000157.1:0-3446 GCA_050263495.1 Myxococcales bacterium
AAGATTTGCCTAAGAATCGGACCCTCGAACCACACTTGCCCCGCGCTGGAGCAGACAGGCCACGGGGCCGCTCTAGCTTACGTCGGATTTGTCTACGACTGTAGTTCGTTGCCGATCGCGCCGCAGCGCTTTGCGGAAGGCTCGTGTGAAACCCGCGTCGCCGGAACCATTGACGCGTCGATACTGGGCCTTGCGATCACGCCTTAGTGCTTTGCGGAAGGCTGATGCGAAACCGGGTATCGCCGGAGGTTCCTTGCACGGAGATTGCTCCGCCGTGATCCGTAATGATTCGGTGCACTATAGCCAAACCTAGGCCGGTGCCGCCCTCCTTGGTCGTATAGAAGGCGTCGAAGATTGGAGCATCTTCGGCAAAACCGGGTCCCGTGTCGCAGATCTCGATAAGAACGGTGCCGTCGGTCCCGGGCCCTTGGGTGCGCACAGTCAGGGTGCCGTGGTCAACCATTGCCTCCTTCGCGTTACGCAGCAGATTGAGCAACACCTGTCGCAATCGCTGCGGTTCAACCTCAACCACGCCGACACCTGGATCGAACTCGACATGCATGTCGATTCCGGCGCCGTGAACCTCGGGCGCAACTAGATCGACGACGCTCTGAATCAATTGATTGACGTCACACATCTCGAGGCTAAGCGGTCGCGGTTGAGCGAACGACAAGAAATCTTCGACTAGACGCTCAAGGCGGCGGAGTTCGTCGCGCAAGATGCGGCTCGTCGATATCACCGTCTCGGTCCGCAATGCGCCTTTGGCCACCTTGCGCTCGAGCACGTCGAGCTGCAGCTGGGCACTGTTGAGTGGGTTACGAACCTCGTGTGCAAGCCCGGCCGCCATCGTCCCAACGGCTGCGAGCCGTTCCGCCCGCAGCGTTCGACGCATCATCTCGCGCTCGTCCGTGACATCGGTACCCATGGCATAGATTAAGTCTGGCTCGTCCGTAATGGAGGCGGCGACGCGCTGCCAACGCACCAAGCGGTGTCCCCCTTTTTTGAGCGGAAGGCGGCGGTCCGTAGAATCGAATCCCACCCACAGCCGCCCGTCTTCTCCCAACATTTCCTCGCGAGAGAAGCCCGTTGTCTCTTCCAATTGGCGGTTCCACAGTCGGATTCTTCCTTCGCGGTCCATGACTACGATGAACGCCGGAATTGCCTCAACCAACTCACGGTGTCGTCGCTCTGACTCGTAGATGCGCTGCCGAAGTTCTTCCCGCTCCTGAAAGGCCCTGCTCTGTGCTAGCGCGCGCCGCGCAACATCTACGAACTCTTCTGCCCGGATTGGCTTGACCACATAGGCAAAGGCGCTGGTGCGCACGGCGGAAATCGCCGTTTCCAGAGTAACGTCCCCGGTGATGATGACGACTTCCAGCAAAGGGGACGCAGCCTTCAGACAAGTAGCCAGGTCGAGCCCCTTGGCGTCGGGAAGGTGGAGATCCACGAAAGCTACGTCGTAACGCTCTCGTTCTACCAACTCGAGTGCCAACTTCGCGTTAGAGGCCACGGTCGCGCTGCAGCCAACCTCGACCTCGCCCAGCAACTCACACAATGACTCAGCTAAGTCGGCGTTGTCATCCACGACCACGAAGGATGCCTGCCGCGGGGTTAATGGCCGCCGTGGCCAGAAACTCTCGATCATCGTACCTCCTTCGGGGGAGCGGACCCTCCCGTCTCTTTACCAACACCTGGCAACCATAGCCGAAAGGCAGCTCCGTGCAGGCGGGACTCCAGCGTCAGACTCCCCCCATGCGCGATTGCTATCCGTTGACACAATGGCAGCCCAAGACCTGTGCCGCCGCGCTTATTGGTGTACAGCAGCTGAAAGATGCGAAGCTGATCCTCGGGCGCAATGCCGGGGCCGTCATCGCTCACGACCAACGTAGTCCCTGAATCGCACTCCGCGGCAGTCACGCAGACGAGACCGGAAGCCCCCACGGATTCAACCGCGTTGGACAAGAGATTATGCAGCACGACCCGCAGCTGCTCTTGATCGGCCCACGCGGTCAGGGAGTCAGCGACATCGACCTCTATTCGCACGCCATTTGGGTGTGCCAAATCGTCGAGCACAACGCGTAGCGCCGCGCTAAGCGACACCTCGGCGCAGCACGGTGGTTTCTGTCGAGCCAACTCCAGCAGTGCCGTCGAGACGGCGTTGGCTTTATCTACCTGTCGCCGAATCTTGTCCAGATGTCGTCCAACGTTTGGGTCGCTTTCCGCGAGCCCGGTGAGGCGTTGGGATAGAAGGTAAGCCGACGTTTCGATCGCGCTGAGCGGGTTGCGCAACTCGTGACCGACGCTGGCAACGAGCTGACCAATCTCAGCCAGGCGATCCAAGGTGGCAGCCCGTTCCGTAGTATCTCGGTCACGAAGCTCGGCAATTGCCTCGAGCTCCAGATCGACGGCCGCAACAACTGCTGCCAAGGTGTCCGGATCGCTGGCGCAGCGCTGTATGAGTTGACGGCGCAGCCACACCAGCCCGCGCGACAAGCAGCCCACGTGAATACCCGCCAGTAGTACGGGACGAAGACTCGAGGCGACGCCGGCAGCTGGCACACGATGCTCAGCGGATGGCTCAGATTCATCGCCGGTAAGCGTTCGTATCACCCAGTCGTGGACCGCGGCTCCCAGCTGGGTCTCGGAAATTGTGGCGACGCGCAAGGCGTCAGCGAACCTGGGATCACTCAATAGCCGCGTGGCGAACTCGTCGGCGAGGCAACGAATAACGTCGGCAGAATGCGCAGAAAAATCGCGCAATCGCTCCCTTGAGTCCGGCGCCAGCTGGGTACGGAACAGGTCGGGACTGTCATGCGAAGAGTGGCCAGCCACGCGCACCTCCTGACTCAAGTTATTCAACGTCGCCTTGTACATGCACGACCAAGTGCCGACGATGCTCGCTTCTGCGATGCTCCCACAGATACAAGGCCTGCCACGTGCCTAGCGCAAGTCTGCCGCCCGTGACGGGCACCGATTCTGACGTGTGGGTAATCGCGCAACGCGCGTGCGCGGGCATGTCGTCCGCTCCCTCGTCGTCGTGGCGCCAATTTCGATGCTCGGGTGCAAGCTCGGACATCCAACTCTCGAGATCCGCTCTCACCGTCGGATCGGCATTCTCTTGAATCAGCAGGCTCGCGGACGTGTGCTGCACGAAAACCGTACAAAGCCCTGTCGTGATGCCGCTCTCTTGTACGATGGCGTTGACTTCTCGAGTTATCTCTACGAACCCCTTGCCTCGCGTGACAACTTCGAGAGTGGTTTGGTGGATAGTCATTTTATCGAGGCCATGCCTTTACCAAAAGAGCGGCACGTGCGCAGCCTTGATGCCAAGGCACTCCGGTATTCGGCACGGCACCGGTGCCGCTCGCCTTTAGTCCGGCCCTCAGTTGCCGTCGTTGCACGGCGGCACTAGCCGGACGTGGGGGTCGGGGTGGAACCCCGAGAAA
>JBLNFG010000158.1:0-2520 GCA_050263495.1 Myxococcales bacterium
TCTGCTACCGTTCGTATCGCGCCTCGTTTTCGAGATCACCGAGCGGCAGGCGCTCGACGAGAGGGGGCGGGAGGCAATCCGTCGCGGCAGAAAGCTGGGGGCACGAGTCGCGCTTGACGATTTCGGCACCGGCCAAAGCGGTTTCCGCGATCTCATAGGGCTCGAGGTTGATTTCATCAAGCTCGACCATTCGTACATCGAACCGCTCAACCGCGATCCATCAACGGAACGCCTGGTCCGAGCATTCGCTGCGTTCGCTGCCGTGCTCCACGTCGACTTGGTCGCGGAGGGCGTCGAAACACCGGAGCAGGCGGCGTTTCTACGAGCCGTCGGAGTCGAAAATGGCCAGGGTTTTCTGTGGTCGAGGCCGTTGTCGGCGGAAGAACTGATTGCGCGCTATCAGTCCGAGCATGCTTCGGACGACGTGCCTCAGACCGTAGACGCTACGCCACCTTGACTGAAGTTTGACAGTTTTGGGGTTAGTACTTTCTTCCCCGCGGAAACTGCAAGAATTGTGTAAAGGCCACCGGTTCGTGCCTTAGGCCGGCTGACCGGCGCGATGGCAACCATGGGCAGCCCCGGAAGCGGCGTTATAAACGGCGAGGCGATCCTGGCGTTACCCTCGCAACTCGTGAATCTTGGTCAGCGATTACTGAGCCGTCGTACCTCAAGCTGCCCAATGAGATTGTAGACATCCTCAAGCATGAGCATCCGACGTTGTCAGCGTGGCGGATCGGCTGGCCGGCTGTGTCTCGGTTTTTACAGGCTCGTGATTGGCCCTGTCGCGTCACCGTCACCGTTGATCCAGACCTGCGGCGTGTCCGACTCGACCTCCTCCATATGGGGTGCAGAACGCAACCTCCGCAGCGTCCCGACCAATGCCGATGCGCACTAGACCGTCCGGGGTCGACATTCGCGTGGGGTCGAACAGGTACCAGCCCGCACCGGAGGGTCCCTTCAAGAACGCCTCGAAAACTGCGTGGAAGTCCGGCGAGTCCAAGCGCACGCGTACACGCTGATGTAGCGGGCCGGAATGCCCAAGGCACGGCAGAGCGCGATGCCCAGGTGGGCGAAGTCTCTGTCGAACATTTAACCCGACCGGAATAGGAACTCGAGCTTGCGGACTGACAAATCCCCGCAAAAGCCACAGGCACAGTGGGGAATGATCTAAGAGCAACCGCAGGCCTTTACACTCTTGTTGCATTGCAATATAATTGCCGAGTTCGTAGGAGAGTGGAGAATGACTGCCATTCGCATCGATATGCCGGACATCGCCACCAGCATGTGCCGGTATGGCCTATCCCTGTGGCGAGCTCTCGATCGAGAGCGGCTTGAGTTTTGGGACCCTTTTCGCATCGCAGCGCAAATCGCGTTCCGCGCTTCGCAGCACAATCCGACGAGTATGCCGGCTTTCTTCCAGTTGCTGCAATACAACAACTCCCTATTGAACAAGGCGACGTGGGCAAACGCGGAAAATCTTACGAACTATGTGTTGGATGAGGGCCAAAAGGCCTGGAGTGCTTACACCAACACGATGTTTGGGTTGGAAGGAGAAACGCTGGAAGAGTTTGCATGTCGTCAGGCCGACATCATGGATGCCGTTTCCAACTTCAATGAGCAGATAGAAAAAGTGAAGGACGATTTCGGCTTCCACTTTAACACGGCGGACTACAAACTTGTGGGCGAGACCGATGCCTTCCTGATGTACCAGGTTCTTCCTTTGAGGACCGGCGTCCAAGTCCGCGACAATCTCAAGCCGATGCTCCTGGTGCCACCGTATATGTTGGGCGAGCACATCCTCGCGTTCCTCCCGTATGAGGACAAGAGCTATGCCCATGCTTTCGCCAACGCCGGCATTCCGACGTACATCCGGGTCGTCAAGGACATTTGGGAGACCGAGAAGGTCCAGACGATGGCGCCGGAGGACGACTGCGTGCAGACCCGCGAGCTGTGCGCCCAGCTAGCTGCGAAACACGGCCAGAAGGTCACCCTCAACGGCACATGTCAAGGCGGCTACGTCTCGCTGATCAACGTGTTGTCGGGGAAGCTGAGCGACGTCGTCGATGCGCTGATCACCAACGTCACGCCCGTGGACGGTACTTACAGCCCGGCGATCAACAGCCTGCCGCGCATGCGCTTCGACTTTATGGAATCGAGACTGCCGAACGGCAACATGGTCGCCAACGGCTATTTGTTGAGCCTGGGCATGCGCCTGGTCGCCATCGGTCAGGAAACCCCGTTGATCCAGGTTTTGAGCCAGGCACGCCTCTATGAAAAGTCGAATTTGAGTCCGGGAAAGACGGTCGCGGCGCTATTCCGCTGGCTGCGCAAAGAACGTGTGCACCTGCCGGTCGCCATCGCCGAGATGAGCTCGATCACTTTCCAGGAGCCTATCGCCGAGGACGGAACTCTGCCCATTCGTCTCTTCGGCAACAGGCTGCGCATCGGCGATCTCGCCAAACTCGGCGTGCGCTGGTACCAGAGCTATGCTCTGAAGGACGAACTGGTCACGCCCGCTTG
>JBLNFG010000159.1:0-5104 GCA_050263495.1 Myxococcales bacterium
CGCCCCCCTACCCCACCCCGCCAGCAGTGAACGGAGCTCCCGCCACCGCTTACACGGCCAACATTGATTCTGGGCTCATCACCTACGATCCGAACGGAAAGCTGCACACTCTGAACTGGAGAGGGTTCAACGCGGGCTTCCAATACTACTTGCCGCCGTCCGGTAAAGTCTGGTTCGCGGCCAACTACAACCAAGGTGAGTCGAACAACGTGACACGTTACATGGGCAGTGCCAGCAACTACGCGAACAAGGTCGTCAAGAAGTCGCAGTATGCGGACGCCACCCTCTTTATCGACATCATGCCGTCACTCCGCACCGGGTTGTTATATGGCTACTATCGACATACCTACGGTGACGGAGTTGTGGCGAAGAACCACCGCGCCGAGCTAGCCATGTATTGCTACTTCTGAGTGCTCAAGAGCTCAAGATGCGCCTAGTGCGCGAAGGGACGTCAACGGTGCGCGGCTCAGCAGAATACTGAGTCGCGCCTTCTCATCTTTGCATACATCGCGAGCAATCGAGCCGGATTCCCGGCGCTATGCACACGCGGCTCACATGCGGCTGACCCTAGCCGTGGGCAGCAAATCAACGCACTTGCTCGACAGTAAGTGCTAGGTAACAGACGCATACTCGGAGCCCGAAGGTTCCCAAAACGGCACTGAACGCAATGAACAACTTTGCACGATTCGTCTTGGATTCGCCCACTCGTTTAGTCTGTCCGATCGTGAGCTATCCGGAACTTTCAGTCCCCGGAATCAGCGCTCACGAAATCGTAACGCGTGCGGAGGCCCAAGTTGCAGCGCAAGCGGCGCTGTTCGAACGCTATCAGAGTGCGGTCGTGATGGCGTGTATGGATCTCAGTGTGGAGGCTGAAGCATTTGGTTCAGCAATCCAGGTGAGTGCTCATGAGGCTCCCACGGTGGTCGGCCGCCTCGTATCCGATCGCGCCAGCATCGACGCGCTCAAGGTCCCGAATCTGGGAGCTGGACGCACGAACGTTGCCCTGGAAGCAGCGAAGCGGCTCAAAGAATTGCCTGGGCCGCGCTTCGCTCTGGGGTCTTGCATCGGGCCACTGTCGTTGGCCGCACGGCTCTTTGGCACACAGGAAACACTCGAGTTATCCCTGTCAGATCCCCCCCTGCTCCACGCTGTGCTGGAGAAGTGTACGCGCTTTCTCGAAGGGTATCTCGCCGCATTCAAGGCCCGCGGCGCCGACGGCGTGTTCGTGTGTGAACCTGTAGCAGGACTGCTCTCGCCGTCACAGATGCGCTACGTCAAACGAATCTCTGTACTCGCCGATGATGGCTTTGCGCTGGTGCTCCACGACTGTGCTGCAAAGTTGGTCCACCTCACGGCCAGACTCGATTCCGGCGCAACCATGTTCCACTTTGGAGCACCGATGCAGATGCAAACGGCATTGGAACGAGTGCCTCCCGAGGTAGTCCTGTGGGGCAACCTCGATCCCTTCGGCGTGTTCACGCAGCTCACGCCCGAACAGATCGCGACACGAACGCGCGCGCTACTGCACGAGACGAAGGGACACGCTAACTTCGTGCTCTCGTCCGGATGCGACGTTCCACCAGCGACCCCGCTAACGAAACTCGACGCGCTATTCGAAGCGAGCCGACAGTTCGAAGGCGATGCGAACTAGGAAATGGAGCATTGGGTGTCTGCGCGACGAATCAAACCCGTGAGCGACGCCCAGGTACGGCTAACTCTGGGTTGTTGAGCGAAGGCGTTCCGGCGTCCGGTTCGCCACTTTCGACGAGCTCATCACGAAGCAGCGCTTCGGCAACCCGCAAAATGCGGCGTGTCGACGCTGGGCTTGCCGAATCCAACAGGCATTCAAGTTGGTGCCCCTTGCGTTGTACCACCGGCTCGGACGCGAGCAGCTCATGGGGCCCTACCTCGAGAGCCGAGGCAATGCGAATTAGCGTCTCTAGGGACGGATTGGAATTGGCCGACGGCCGCCCGCGCACCACCCGCTCGAGTCGAGCCACCGTTTCCACGGTCACACCAGCGCGCGAAGCTAACGCCGCCTGAGTGAGCCCGAGCCTCTTTCGCAGAGATTGGACGCGCTTAGCTAACCTGATGATGATGTCCTCGTAGTGGGCCATTCCAATAACCTCGACAACACGCTCGCCGCTTCCGTTCACGCCGGATGCCTTCAACCCTTTCAACAATGAAATGTGCGGCCCATTCGGAGATACGCGCGGCGCATCACACTCCACCTACTTGTCTGAAATCAATTACGGTCCGCGGGTTGGCAAGGTTCTTCGGCCACTCCGGGTTCCCAAGCGCTGCACTTTTGCGGGAAAAACCCCCAAATGCGACCTGGACTGCATGCGCAGCGGCAGGTTCGGAGCGTGGCCTCTTCGGGGCAAGGCCCGTATCGGAGGAGCCGCTTACTTCTCAGCGAGCACCCACGGTCGTCGTCAGCCGACTGCCTACGAGCAAGCCTCTCGAAACGAGCGGAATGGGATCTGCTCGCCTGTGCAGTAAGGGCGCGCACACAGGTTCGCGCCCCAGGGCCCCAATGCTCTAATAGTGAGTCCCCTAAGAACGCCTCTCCGAGGTCAGCGTCCTCGACGGTGTGCGCGCGAACCACGATTCTGACCGTAGAAGGCGCACACGGGCAATGAAACCGTTGACCCAAGCTGCAAAGATCCAACCAACGGAGCCGTGTGGGAAGTCTTTGCTGCCCACCACCGCACTCGCTCTGCGAGTACTTGCTCCTCCCAAATCCGTGCTCGCCAAGAGGCTGCGCTCGGATGGGAGGAGCTGCGTCTCCACTCCACCTTCTCGCAGCGATGCCCGAATCGGAACGACCAGGTGAGTTGAACGAAGCACAGCAAGGCCCATGGTGGTCGCGGTAGGCCGCTTGCGACGCGGCCGAAAAGCACCACATGCGGCTCGGGAAGCGGCGCGAGCACGCGCTGTAGAATTTCTCGTTTTGCAGACCGCGCCACGCTTGGTCGACTGCGGGGAATGCAAAGGGCAGCAATGTTACGCACCTCCACAGTGCTCACGCGAGCGGCCGCGTGCAGTCGACCGCGCTGTTACCTCAAAGCCGATCGACGCCGCAGCACGCCATCGTGCGCTAACCCGCACGCCATCGTGCGCTAAGCTGATGTAGCTCACCCAGCACCATTACCGGGCCAAGAATTGTGCCAGTAGGGCTCGCATCGGTGCCCACATCAGAGCGGCGCTCACGAGCAAATAAAAACTCTCTCTTCGCTCGCAACTCCGCGAATGCTCATCGGGCGGGAGATCGCCGGCCTGAATGCTCGGTGCTAGCATGAGTTTTTGTTCTCCTGACGCATGGAGGTGGTCCATGGTCGATGTATTCATCAGTTACGCGCACGAGGATAGGAATGCCGCTGCTCGGTTGGCAAGCTGCCTGCAATTACGCGGCTGGTCGGTGTGGTGGGATCGAGAGGTGATTTCCGAGACAGATCCGGAACCCCTCATCGCTGCCGCTTTGGCGGAAGCACGGGCCGCAATAGTGCTCTGGTCCAGCCATTCTGCGGCAAGCGTGGCGATACAGGAAGAGGCTCGTCTTGCCGCCGCCCGTGAGCTCCTGATTCTCGTCCGAATCGAGGATGGCGTCGAGGTCCCAGAGTCGCTCCGCCACCTCCAACTGTTGGACTGCAGTGAATGGTCAGGTGATCTCTTCGATCAAAGCTACGTGAACCTCGAGCGTGCTATCGCCAAGCTGACGCGTCCACCCCGTGCAGAACTAGGGTCTGCGAACATCGCGATGAGCGTCGAGACTGAGCCCAGGCCCTCGCAGCAGCCGCTGCTGCATCCGAGTCATCGCAGGTCGGAAGTGCCAATCTTCGGCTATGGTGTTGCGATAGGCATGGCTGTGGCGGTGGTTGCGACGGCTAGCCTAATGGGCCAAAGCCCGGAACCGGCGGCGGCGGGTTACGTGCAGAGTACGCATGCAGCGCGGGCAACGGCAACCCGCGAGGTGCGGCTGACTCCACAGCTCATCGAAGCGTCCAGTCAAAGCAAGGCAGGGCACTTCCCTCCCGAGGCTGCATTTGACGGACGCATGGATACGGCGTGGGCATCCAACGGTAGTAATACTGGCGCAACCGAATGGATCGAGGTTTCGTTCTCGAGACCCGTACGTGTGGAACGGGTCGTCTTGATCACGGGGCGTCAGTCGATGTTGAGCAACAGCACAGATCTCTTCTACCGCTCGGCACGCCCCAGTCTGTTGCAAGTGGTCACGGAGCACCAGGAACGAGACGATTGGTCTCGCATGGTTCAAATTGGGCAACACGAGCGACAGGTGGAGATCGACGTTGGGCGTGATACTGGGTGGCTTCGGTTCGCTGCAATCGAAATCTGGTCCCCGGTGAATACCGGCATTGCGGGTTATGGCGATGTCAGCATTTCCGAGATCCAGCTCTACGGTTTTCCCTTGCCGTAGAGTCCTTCAACTCCGTAGTAGGCCAGAATTCTGAGACCTTCGCTCAGGATAGCAGTGACGTGGGTGCGCCGCGTTCTTGGTCTTCCTGCACACGGACTCGAGCGCGGCGCCGGTGCCGCCAAGGCTGCGCCGGGGATTCGGAGCGGTCAACCATGTTGAGCACCTTGAGCCCGAGTAGGAGGGCGCGGCGCCGGTGCCGGTGCCGGTGCCGCCAAGGCTGCGCCGGGGATTCGGAGCGGTCAACCGTGTTGAGCACCTTGAGCCCGAGTAGGAGGGCGCGGCGCCGAATCTGCGACGTTCGTGCGACTGCGACGTTCGTGCGACTGCGACGTTCGTGCGGTTCGAAGGACGACCGACGCAACGAGAACGGAATGTTGAGGAGATGCTTTCTACATCGATAGGGCGAGCGAGCCAGCATCCAGGGATATCTCGTAGTAGCCGCGCTCGTCCCAAGGCAGGGCAGTACCGTGCTGCTTCACGGTACCGCCGTCCACGCTGATGCGTAGGCATTTGCCTGCTGGGAACGGGGTAGGTAAGGTCCAAGAATAGATCAGCTCGCTGCCCGATACGCTTGCTTTCGGCGAGACCGCAGCGAGTATCTTTTGCGCAACCCAGTACGATGTGACGTTGACCATTGTGTCGAGCCACACATCGCCAAAGGAC
>JBLNFG010000160.1:0-2592 GCA_050263495.1 Myxococcales bacterium
TATCCCTAGCGCACAAAATATCCTTTTAGTGACGGGTCAGTAGGGTTGAACGCACTGCACTAGTCGATGGTCAGCCGGATATCGTTGCAAACACAACCCAAGGCCAAAACAAACGTGCCCAATCTACTTCGCACCGCTCTCGCTCTCTTTCTCACCACCTACCTGTCAGGCTGCAGCTCGGGGTCGGACGACGGCAACAAAAGCGTCGCGGATGGCCAAGGTGGCCAAAGCTCCGGCGGCGCGAGCAGTAGCGGCAGCAGCAAGGTCGGCAAAGGCGGCAGCGGCACCATCGGCAAAGGCGGCAGCGGCGCCGTCGGCAAAGGCGGCAGCGACACCGTGGGCGAGGGCGGCAGCGACACCGTGGGCGAAGGCGGCAGCAGCACCGTCGGCAAAGGCGGCAGCGGCACCGTCGGCAAAGGCGGTTCTTTATCGAGTGGCGCTGCGACCGGCGGCAACTCGCAAGGTGGAGCTACCCGTTCGAGTGGGTCGTCTTCCAGTAAGTCGAAGGGAGGCTCCTCGGCAGGTGGATCTAGTTCGACCGCCATGGGCACCCCAACCGGTGGCGTTGCTCAGTCGAAGGGCGGAGCGCCTTCCGGCGGGTCAGGAGGCGCGGGTACCCGATCGAGCACCGGCGGGCAAGCCAACCCAACCGGTGGTACCAGCAGCACCTCGGGCGGAACTACGTGCCCCATGCCTTCGACATTCAAGTGGACGTCGGGCGGGCCTGTTGCAAACCCAGCCAGTGGGTGGGACTCCATCAAGGACTTCTCCTACGCCCCATACAACGGCAAGCACCTCATTTATATGACGATGCACTCGGGCTCTTCGTACGGGGCGGCGATGATGACTTTCACCGATTGGTCTGCAGCCTCGAGTGCAACGCAGAACAAGCTATCGTTCGCGGCGGTCGCGCCGACGATCTTCTATTTCACGCCCAAACAAACTTGGGTCCTTGCATACCAGTGGGGTGCCACTGGCTTCAGCTATCGCACCTCCTCGGATCCCACAAACCCGAACGGTTGGTCTGCCGAGAAGTCCCTCTACGCCAGCAAGAGCGTGCCCGCGGGCTCAAGCTCGACGGGCGTAATCGATCAACAGGTCATCTGCGACGCGGCGAAGTGTTACCTATACTTCACCGGCGACAACGGATACGTCTACAGGTCGTCGATGGCGATCGGTAGCTTTCCTGGCGAGTTCCCCGCGGCCACCACGCTCATGCAAGACACGCCCCAAAAGTTATTCGAGGCCATTCAAGTCTTCTCGATTAAGGGCTCGAACAAGTACCTACTGCTCGTCGAGGCCCAGGGCAACGGGCGTTACTTCCGCGCGTGGACCACGACGGATCTCGGGGGATCGTGGACTCTGCTGACCGATACCTTCGCTGCCAAGAGCAATACGACGTTCAGCCAGAACTGGACCACGGACATCAGCCACGGTGACATGGTTCGCGCTGGCGCTGACGAGACGTTCCCCATTGACCCCTGCAACTTGCAGCTGATCTACCAGGGGCGCGACCCGAACTCAACCGTTGCTTACGACAAGCTACCGTACAAGCTCGGCCTGCTCACCGCGGCCAAGTAAAGGACTGCTTGCCCGCGCGCAGCCGCTCATGACTGCGCGCGGGGCCATCGATTAGCGGACAAGCGGGTTCGACCGGGTTGAGCAAAGGTGTGTCGCCGGACATCCTGGAGCTAAGGCGCTGCACTTGTATCGGATTGTGAATACGGATAAAAGGGCAGTTGCTCAATGCCGGGGAGAGGGAACCGGAAACAGGTCGCACGCGTCGAGGCAGGCGACATCCCGCATAGAACGTGCTCTCGCTGTCCAACCGGAGTAGCGATGGCGAAACGACAGCGAAAGCGGCTAGATCGCGCAGCATTGGAGGCGTAGGCCGTTCATTGCGGTATCGTCACCCAGACCCTGGGGCGGCTCATACTGGAGTTGCACGCCGCATACGGCCTGGTCTTGCTCACAGACAGCGCGCCCCCGCCAGTCTCCCCAGGGTCCGTCATTGTCGGCACCTAGAGCTGCACCATCATTGCACCAGAACCGTGCCGCGTTTGCGCTCGTGTCGTCACCAGCGCCCTGTTGTGATTCGACCTTCAGTTCCGCGCCCGTGATGAACCCTGCGGAAGTTGGACAATACTCCCAAGGACTGAAGTCGCCCCATGACCCCTGCCAAACGTTGAGGGGCTCACTCCAATTTCCGGCGAGATCTTTACAGTAGAAGATGAGCGAATTGAGTGCTGTGTCGTCAACCGCGGAGCCTTGAGACGATTCGACACGTTGCAGAAACGCCGCTACGTAGGTACCTGGCCGGCAATAGACGGCGGGCCCCGCCAATCCCCATGGCCCTCCCGGCACGGACACCGAAAGACGGAAGTCTTCTCTCGAATCAGTGGTGGCGGGCAATGGACTGACAAACCCTAGAGCGGACAGAAGGTCCGCCGCCGCAGGTTCTCCGAGTGCTGCATTGAGATCCGAGATGAACCTCTTCAGCAGATCCGTCGCGGCGAGGGTCGCATCCAAGAAGGCTTCGTTCGACGCGTCTCCGCCCGGCAAGTCCTTGTTCAGCAATAGATGGCTCGGGGT
>JBLNFG010000161.1:0-6428 GCA_050263495.1 Myxococcales bacterium
AACTCGTCGCATGAACTCGTCGCATGAACTCCTCGCGGAACGCGCGAGTGCCCCTCATGCATGCATCGCGAAATGACGCCGTATGACCTCACTATTCAGCCGCGAACCTCGCCGCCCACTCTCTACACACGGACCAAGATGCGAATTCCAGCGAGCGAACACGGACCCATCGCGCCAGTGCGCCGCGCAATCGCGCCGAACCACGCTTGGTTACGTCAGTGCCATCGGCAAAAACTTCATGCGAAGCGTTCCTACGATGGGTGCGGAGTGCCGAAGGTGGCGGATTGTCATGCCGTGCAACGACGTACCTTCAAGCCCACGAGAGGTCAATCGCCCGACAGATCACGCATTTTCAAGCCCGCGAGACGTTCAATCGCCCGACAACCCGCTGCCTGATCGAAGGTCGGGCTCGAACCGGAAACATGGTTGATCGAACCTCTTCATCATCGAGCAATACAAAGGTTCGAATGAACCCCCATGAATACGTGTGGGCACGGTATTGTCCGCTAAGGTCCGATTTGCATCAACGCACCATGCGAGGACGACTCATTCCTATGCCTCTCGCGGCCTACCCTCTGGGCCGGTTTTGCGCGTACGGGGTGTCACGGTTGTGGCACATTGGCATCGCGAGTTGGTCGCCGGTCTGAGACATTTTCGATACGAAGGTCGGAGCTACGCGTGTTAGAAGGGATGTGCGTGCAAATTGAACTCATCGCACCTGCCACGGAAGACTCGGCGTACATGCCGCGCCTTGGGCTCGCAATTTTGGCGGCGCTCACGCCGTCAACTGACGAGGTCATCTACACGGACGAGATCACGCGCAGTTTCGACGTTGCTCGCGATGTCAAGGACGTCGACCTGGTCGGCATTACTGCGGATAGTAAGACCGCACGGCGCGCCTATGAGATCGCGCACGCGTACCGGCAACGCGGGGTCAAGGTGGTGCTCGGTGGAATTCACCCGACAGCCGTGCCCGACGAGGCGGCGCATTTTGCCGATTCGGTATTGATTGGTGAAGGTGAGGATGCTTGGCCACAGTTGGTCGAAGATGCCCGGCGCGGCGAACTGAAGCCGCGATACGATGGCGGCCGCCCAGCGCTCGGCGGGCGTCCCTTCGCGCGGCGTGATCTATTCAAATCGAAAAAGTACGTGCCGTGCAAGGTGGTTCAGACCATGCGCGGCTGTCCGTATACGTGCGAATTCTGCAGCGTTTCGACGGCCAACGGCAGCACGATGCGATTTCGTCCCGTGGATGAGGTCTTGAACGAGCTGCGCACGCTCGGGCGGCTGATTCTGTTTGCTGACGACAACGTCATGGTACACCGCCAGTACTCGACGGAGCTTCTCACCCGAATGATTGAGCTGCGTAAGCACTGGGTTGGTCAGTGCTCGCTGTCTGCGATCGGAAACGTCAAAAACGTCGAGTTGTTGGCGAAGAGCGGCTGCCGCGCGTTGTTCGTCGGGTTCGAGAGCGTCGACGACGCAACGCTCGAACACATGGGAAAACGTCAGAATCGAACCAAGGACTATCGAGAGATCGTCTCTTCTCTGCACGACCACGGGATCGCCACGTGGGGCTCGTTCGTGTTCGGGTTCGACACGGACAACCTCGAGGTCTTCGATCGCACGGCGGAGTTTGCGGTTGATGCAAATCTAACCATCGCTTCGTTTGCGATACTGACCCCCTACCCGTCCACCAGGCTCTATCAACGGCTCGCTGCCGAGGGTAGGCTGACGGACGCAAGGTGGTGGCTAAGGTCGAACCACGACGCGCATTCGCCCTATTTCATTCCGAAACTGATGTCGCGCGAACAGCTGCACGAGGGTTGGCAGCGCGCATGGAAGCGGTTCTACGCGCCCAAAGCGATCTGGAAACGCTATCGGCCCAAGCTGGACGGGGGTTGGATTCAAACGCTCGGCCATTTGCCGCTCAACCTGATGCAGCATCGCCTCGTGGAGCGCAAAATCGTAGGTGGTCTGCAACGATTTCGCGCGGGTGAAGCGAAGGACGCCACAACCGAGTTCGAGCGCGAGCTGACGCGGGTATCGCAACTGCTGCGCCCACAAATCTAGAAGCGATTCTTGCGCCGACGATCCGCGCATCGAAACGACGAATCCTTCGTACCCAGCGCGTCACGGATCTGGCCTCTTTCTTTGGACTGCACGCAAAACCCAATTCGCTCCGCGAATTGTTGGCACCTCTCGTCTGAAGTGATTTGGAGTACTGGCCTCGTTTTGTCTTGGCAGTCATTGCGCCGTACGGGCTCGCTGACGCGAGGGGCGTAACCGTCCCTGAGAGGTTTCACTCGTTCCACTTCCACTTGCCCAAAACCCAATTCGCTCCGCCAGTCGTCGGTTTGCCTCGTCTAGTGCGATTCGGCGCAATAGAGCCGTACACTAGTGCCGCTCGCCAGAAGTAGTGCCGGCAGTTACCGTGGCACCAGGGCGGCACTAGGCGGGCGCGCAGCGACCGCGGGGTTCGGGGTGACACCCCGAGAAAACGAGGAGGGCCGCAGCGGCGAAGCCGCTCCGCGCAGCGGCGCCGAAAGTCCGGCAGGACTTTCGGCGAGCGGCACTAGCGACCGCAGACGCCTTCGACCAATCGACAGTAGTGCTTCTCTTTGCACGCCATTGAGCGCCTACAATCGGCGTGATTACCTACGACACAACCGGGGATGACCTCAATCCCACTGCTGTGATTATTCGCGACGTACTCGCAGACTCCGTGTTCTTTGCAGCCGGTGGTCTTCTCGCAGTCGGCGCGCCCGGCTAATTGACAGCGGCCGTTGACGAAGCTGCAATAGCCGTTTGTCTTGCACATTTCGCCTCGTTCGCAGTCACTCGATGAAGTCGGCACGCACGCCACACCATTTGAGGAACAACGTCCGTATTGCCTGCACGCCTCGGATTGGAGGCAATCATTGCCGACGGGTGCACAACGCCCTTCGACCGGGCTGCAACGACCGTCTTTCCGGCATGCCGGTGTGAGTTGGCAGTCCTCCTTCACCGTTGCCGCACAACTCTCGCCGTAGACACCGCAGAGTCCCTCAGACTGACATTCGGGTCGTTTCTTGCAGACCTCGGCGCTTGCGATACATCGCCCACCGACAAGGCTGCAATGACCGCTCCTTGAGCATTGCTCCGAGCGCTCGCAGTCCGGAAGATCCGTAGCGATGCACGCCCCGCCGCGCAGGGTGCATCGACCATCGGTGGCGCAATCCTTCTTGCATTGTGCAGCGTGACGTTCCTCACACCCAATCTGGGCAAAGAGCGTGATCGCGGCCACCAACTGCCACAGTCTGCGGCTCGCGCGTTCGGAGACGATCATGCGAGGTAAGTTACGGGAGTTTGCCTGACTTGTCATCGGGACCGCTCCTCCCATCCGCGCGCAGCCTTTTAGGCGAGCACGGATTGGGAGGAGCAAGGCGACGCCGAAGGCGGAGGCGGTGGTGGGCAGCAAAACACTTCCCGCCTTCACTGCCAGCGGCGCTCCCTCGCTGCGCTCAGGACCGTGGCTCTCGTTCGTGAATCAAAGCGTTCGGCATTCTAGCCAGACCAGCCCAGGGGGTGGGGACCGCTCTTAGGTTGTCTGATCCGCCTGGGCTAGAGAAATATTCGCAGTCTCCACAGTATCGGGTTGCGAGTCGAACCCGCCGGGGTAAGCACGCCGCGTCTGGGCTCGCCGTGCAATGCGGCACCCAGTGCTAGGCTGATCGACTTCCCGAGCCGTGAATCATGAATATGCCACCTGCTGCCTGCCCGCGATGCGACGATGAAGGCCGAATCGAACGACGCGTAGTCGTTGCCATGAACGGGGAGGAGCCGGTCGTCGCCGAAGGATGGCTCCCGTGTTCGTGTCCCGCCGGCGATGACGAAGGAACGCCCTGTGAGCGATGCCACGGCGCAGGTCGAATCTACCTAGAATTGCCGCATGGTTTGTCGGTGGAACCCGACGCCAGTTGGCGAGAGTGCGACGCGTGTGGTGGCAGCGGCATCGAACCACTGCAACCCCTGCTCGGAATTATTGAGCGCTTCTTCGAAGAGGACGATTGGGTCGTCACCCACCAGCCCGACCACGATATTCTATGGGTAGGGTTCGAGGGCAATAACGGCGAGTGGAAGTGCTGCGCTCAGGCACGCGAAGAGGAACAGCAGCTCGTGTTCTACTCGATCGCGCCACGCCGCGTCGAACCCCAACACCGAGCCGCGATGTCCGAGTTCTTGACTCGAGCGAATTACGGTATCGTAATCGGCAATTTCGAGATGGACTATGCGGACGGCGAAGTGCGCTTCAAGACCAGCATCGACGTGGAAGATGCGCGTCTGACGTTCCCGCTAATCCACCACGTGATTTACGCCAACTTGCTCATGACCGACCGCTACTTGCCCGGAATCACTGCGATTCTCGAAGGGCACACGCCGCAGCTTGCGCTCGAGCTGGTCGAAGGTCAGCCGAACTAAGGGGCCGCAGTCTCACGTGATCTGCCACCAATCGCTGGCTGGCTGGGACGCGGCTTTACGAGCCCCGTTCAGCTTCCATAGCCGGGCTTTGGTGTTCGGCTTCGAGTCGCGCCGCGAGGGCTCGATAATCGGTCTTGCCCGTGCCCAGCAGCGGAATGGCGTCCAGCGTGATCACTCGACGTACGTGATGCAGCGGAGACAGCCCCGCATCGCGAAGCTTGCGGTTCGCTTCCTCTCGTTCGATCGGCTTAGTCGAAAACAATACTAGTTCAGATTGGTCTCTACCGGAGGTTGCGGCGACTGCAAGCGAAGGACCTTCATCGTCGGTAGAAGGAAACGCACGCTCGAGGACGGACTCGATCGCTGGAAGCGATATCATCTCACCGCCAATTTTGACGAATCGCTTCAATCTCCCGACGAACTCGAGTACTCCGCCGGAGCGATACTTGACGAGATCCCCCGTGCGATACCAGGTCCTGCCTTCGAACTCGACGAAGGGTTGTTCACCGTCGTAAGCCAGGTACCCAGAGAACACGCTGGGTCCACGAACGATCAACATTCCACGCTCACCCGCTGCGACGCGTTGCATTGTATCCGGATCGACCAAGACGCCCTCAACGGATGGAAACAGTTCACCGATGGTCCCGGGCTGTTCGCGCCCAGGTCGGTTTGCTGAGATGATGGGGGAGCACTCGGTGATACCGTATCCTTCGATCACGACTGCTTGCGGACAGCGTTCTGCAAGTGCGTCGTAGACGCGATCGGGACACTGCTCTGCTCCGGTGACTGCGAGCCGAAGCGTCTGAAGTTGACGTTCTTTGGCGGTGCGCAGGATGCCGGCGAGAAACGTCGGTGTTCCGGCGAGCAGGGTGAGTTGGTAAGCCTCGACCAGCGCGGCAAGCTTGGCAGACTCCGTGGGATTTGCGTGATAAGCAACCGGAATCCCCGCCAAGAGTGGTAGCAGCACATTCAGCGTGAGTCCGAAAGAGTGGAAGGGCGGCAGCAACCCGAGCAGGGCGTCGCCCTGACGCAGCTCGATCTCGGAACAGGTATCACGGAGATTCGTAAGCAGATTGGGATGAGTGAGCGGCACCGATTTCGGAAAATTCTCCGAACCGCTAGTAAACAACACCGCAGCAGTCTCAGGGCAGGCAGCTCGCGCGAGCGAACGTGGAGACACGCGCGCCAATACAGCAGCCTTCAACTTCCGCGAGCTCGAGATCGTTCCAGCGACGTCCTCCAGGTAGACAACACGCGAGAGCAGGTACTCCGCTTGACCGAAACCTTCGGCCTGGAGCTTTTGGAACAGTTTGCGCGCGGAAACAATCCGCTGAATTCCGAGTTGACGCAGGCAGTGTTCGACTCCACGTGGACCAGTAGTCCAGTTGAGCAGCACAGGGGTCTTTCCCGAAAACATTGCAGCAAGGTAGGTTACTGCAGCGGGCACGGACGCGGGCAGCATGATGCCCAAGTACTCGCCTTCGTACTTGCGAAATTCCTCGCGTAAAACGAACACGGCGGTGAGTAAGTCGCGATAGCTGCGAACACCGCTGCTTTGGTCAGCTACAACGATCCGGTTCGGGTTCGCGCAGGCACGGGCAAGAAAGACCTCGGAAATGGTGCTGCCTGGTCCAATCGTGAAGCGGCCCGTACCCGATTGCGTGGATTGAAACCAACGTGCCGGCACGGGCTTCAACTCGATCTCGCTTTCCGCAACGCCTTCGCCACTCGCTGCCAGCAAGACATCGCCTACGGTTTCGAGGACGTCCGCATCGGGTTGCGGAAAGCCGAATTCCCGCTCGATCCACGTCATAAGGTCGACACGGCTCAGACTATCAAGTCCGAGATCGTGAGCAAGCCGCATCTCGGGAGTAATCGTCGCCACTCCGGTCATGGTCGAAAGCTGTGCTTGCACCAACTGCTTGGTGGAAGCTGGCACTCTCAACAGTTGCTCGCCGAGCGACGCG
>JBLNFG010000162.1:0-6820 GCA_050263495.1 Myxococcales bacterium
AGGTGCGATGGCTGGATGCCGGTACGTCGACGCGAAGGCAAATGGCTAGCAAGACGAGCAACGGCACTGGTACGAAGAGTAGCCGTGACGATATGGCGAGCCCAGACAAGATCCCGGCGCACAGCGCCAACCGCTGGTTGACGCGCGGCTCGGTGACTATCATGAGCGCCAGCACTGTCAGTAGGGAGCTCAACGCATAGGTTTTCATGCGCGGCATCCACATCAGTGCCGAGATGGAAAGGCTGTAGTAGCCGAGCGCAACGATGGCTTGCAAGGTGCCAATGCGCGCTCGTACGACGCGGACAATGACGTAGCCGATAACGCTTGCCAGAATCGCACCGAGACATCGCGCGATGGCGAAGCTCTCTCCAAACACACCCGACCAGATCCCAAACACAATCGCAGTGAGCGGCATTTGGGGAAAGAAGAAATCCCGATAGGGCAATTGGCCCGAGCCCAAAAAGGCGCCCCCGAAGACGTAATACGCCTCGTCGACATCCAAAGGGAGCCGCTGCGAAGCGATCAGGAACAGGATGAATGCAGGGATGCTTAGGGAGAGCTCGATCCACCATGCGCTACTAGCGCGCTTGCCCAAGCTCGGAACTCCGTCGTTCTCGGGTGTGGACTCCTCGGTGCAAAGCATCGCGCGCTCTTTTGAGGCTCGAAGTGCACGGCGTCAAACCGGGCTGCGATTGGGTGCTGGAGCGCAAGGAGCGCGATTCCCCGCGTAGCGGCGGGTCCGAAGGACCCATCATTTCAATGGAATCGTGCGGACACGATGGCCGAGGTATCGCGATTTGCGAACACCCGGCCGAGGAACGAACGTTCATGGACTGCACCCTTGCTTCGAGGCGAATCGGTCGCACTTGGGCTCTAGTGCGTTGGTGGCGCCGCTTGCCGCGATATTCACGCAATATTACACGCCGCTTGGCAGTGTTCCTCGAAAATGCTGCGTCTTGCTCGAGGTCGGGCTATGGTCACCCAAGTAACGAACGATGGGAGACGCCGAATCTCTAGTTGGAAGGGTACTCGCCGAAAAGTATCATCTCACGGAACGCCTGGGAGAAGGCGGATTCGGCAGTATTTGGCGCGCTGAACATCTGGTGTTGCGCTCTCCCGTAGCGGTCAAGCTCATCGATCTGGACATGGCGCGCAAGGACGGCGCGGTCGAACGTTTTCTACGCGAAGCGCAGGCGACGGCCGCCCTACGCAGCCCCCATGTGGTTCAGGTGTTGGATTACGGTGTGGACAAAGAGCAACCGTTCATTGTGATGGAGTTGCTCGAGGGGGAGAACCTCGCCGAGCGGCTGGAACGGGAAAAACGGCTCCCACTGCTCGAGGTGGTTCGGATCGTAACGCACGTGGCGCGAGCTATTGGAAAAGCGCACGAGCTCGGAATTGTCCACCGGGATCTCAAGCCCGAGAATATCTTTTTGGTCAACACGGGGGACGAAGAGGTCGTCAAGGTCTTGGATTTTGGCGTTGCCAAGTTCGCAAGCTCGCCCGAACTCAATCGCGACACCTACACCAAGACCGGAGCCCTGATCGGCACCCCGTATTACATGAGTCCAGAGCAGGCTCAGGGTAACAAAACGGTCGATTCCCGCTCGGATCTATGGGCGCTCGGCGTCATTACGTTCGAGATGATCACCGGGCAGCGTCCCTTCGACGGCGATGCTCTGGGCGATCTCGTGCTCACGATTTGTGTGCGCTCGATCAGCGTGCCGTCCTCGGTCGCGTCCGTGCCAGAGGGGTTCGATGCGTGGTTCGCCAAAGCGGTGGAACGCGATCCGAATGCGCGGTTCCAAAGCGCGCGTGAGATGGCGCTAGCCTTGATCCAGCTCATTGATAGCGGATTCGGTGACGACACCGGCGCGATCGCGTTACTTGGACGCGCCAACCCACCCGGAGCTACGCCTGTTACGGAGTTGGGTGCAGACATCCCCTCGCGTCCAGCCGCTTCTGCATTTGCCGCAACGGTGCGCGACGATTCCTCGGCAATCGCATTGCCCGAACTCGCTACGGTTTCGCCCCTGTTTGCAGACCCAAACGCGACGTCGTCCGTGCCGATACAGGAGGTCGCGACGAACGCTTCCGCTCCCTTGCCGCCCGTCCGATCTGCGCCGCAAAACCAGCTGACACCGCCACCCCCGGCGGCCAGCGCAGTGCCGAATCCTGTGGCTCCCGCGTCACCGCTCGCTCTTCCGCCTGCCGCGTCCGAACAGTACGAGCCATCGGACGAGAGCGAGGAACATCTTCCGCCCTGGGCCGTGATTGGCATCGCGTTGCTTGCGCTGGCGGCTGGAGCCGCCGCCGTCTATGGCGTCTTCTTCTTGATGCGTGCGCACGACGACTCCAACGACCCACTGAGGGAGCCAGACTCCAATTTGTCTGCGCCTCTAGGGATTTCGTCGCGTCGCGGCGTACGCGAGTTCGACGTGCCCGCGCCGAACAAACCATCCACCAATCACGAAGGCGTGGGGGCACGAGCAGTGCGCTCGAACGCAACAGCAAGCTCGAACCCTAAATCGGAGCCTCGGCCACCCTCAGGGGCACCCCCTGCTCTTGGCGCTTCACCTTCGGCACCAGCGATTCTGCCGGGAGCTCAATCAGCTTCGGTGTCCGCACCCGCGGCCCCCCCCGCCAACTTGACTCCTGGCCCTGTGCCGGCTTCCCCCGCGCCACCCAACACGGAAGCGCGGCCACCGCACACGGTTCCACCCGCAAGCGCTGAGTCGCCAGCGCCAGCGAGCCCGAGTGCTTACGATCCGACGGCGCCTAGGACTGCTCTTCCGCCGCTCGCTCCTGGACTGGAGCCCATGCCAGAATCCGTGCCAGGCGAGTGAGGCCAGGGCCGCGTCGACTCACAATTGTTCAATTACCGTCGATCGCATGATTACGTGTGTTAACTTGACAGACCAATTGACAATCTTCGCCACTCACAGGCACCAAAGATCGCCGTCACGGGAGTGACCGCGAAAGGATCGCCTCGGTTACGGGCACAGAGACTGTTTCTAGTTCTTGCGTTGGTGGATCCGGCATGTGATTAGGATTCGGCTCCTCACAAGATGAGACTCAGGGAGACTTGACGAGATTCTATAGGCAAGTAAGAAAGCGCACCTCCACATGCGAGTTCAGATTGACGATAGCGGCTGGCCCATCGTCGTGGTCACGACACCGCGGCATGTGATGGAACCGCAGGAGCATGCGGAGTACCTGGATCTGTTGACGAACTTTCACACTCGCGGGCAGATGTTTGGGTTCATCTTCGATGTCCGGCTATCACCGCCTCCGCCAGCGGAACAACGGCGCCAACTCGCCGAACGGATTGATCGCGACGCCAAACGATTCGAGCGCAGGGCGCCCTGTGCCTTGGTCGTCGCTACTGGGATCCAAAGTGGCGTGGTCAAGGTGATTCAGTGGCTGCTGCGTGATCCCCATCCGGTACAGGTCTTTACGTCCGTTGAGGCCGCAAGGCAGTGGTTGGAAACGACGTGGGCGCTCCGAGCGCCCAAATCGTCGAAGTTGCCATCCTCGAAGCCGCCATCCTCGAAGCCGCCATCCTCGAAGCCGCCTTCGTCGAACTCACCAGCGTAGGCCGTTAGATGCGTCGGTGATCGAATCACAATGTCGTCGGTAGTCGAATCGTGACTATCATCAGACGCCGTCCGTCGGTGATCGAATCACGACCAGACGATCCGAGAGTCGTTTACTGACGATGACTCGGTTATCTGCATCGACAATGACGGCTCCTATGCCTGGAGTCTGTTCTACGAGAGCGAGCCCACGCTCTGGTCCCAAGATGAAAATGGCGTCATCGAGCGCGTCCGCGGTCAGGGCATCGTCGGCCCACACAGTTACACTGCGACACGCCGTGGCTGGAGAACCCGTTCTTGGATCGATAATGTGATGATAGCGTCGACCGTTGGTGACGAAGGATCTCTCATAATCCCCCGCCGTGGAGAACGCGTGGTCGCTGAAATCGAGCGTCGCAAAGTAGCTTCCGCGGGCTCCCCGGGGATCTTGTACGCCACTCCGAAAAGGCTCGCCGGTTGGCTTTCGCCCAAACCCCAGGAGATCTCCACCCGCACGGATAAAGAAACTCTGCACTCCCTTCGCCTTTAGGATCTGAGCGGCGCGGTCGACGATGTAACCTTTGGCAATCCCCCCAAGACTCAGCTGCATGGGTGCGGGAAGGCGCACACGATGTTGGGTTTGATCGAGTTCGAGCTTTCGAAAATCGACTAATCGCCGCCGGCGATCGATCTCGGTGCGGGATGGGATGCGAGGCTTCGACTCTGCCGCATCCCCAAAACGCCAAAGGCCGCTCATGGCCTGAAACGTGATGTCGAAAGCGCCGTCCGAAACGCGGCTCGCCCAAAGCGCGCGCTCGATGACTTCCCAAGTTTCCGACGCAACCTGAACGGGCTCACCCGCCGCTCGGTTCAGTCGCCCAACGTCACTCGACGCCTTCCAAGCGCTGAGCAGATTCTCGAGTCTGGTGATCTCTACGAAGGCGGCTTCGAACGCCGCATCGAGATTCTGCTTAGTGAGATCACGACTCGTGTAGGCCACCATCTGCACGAGGGTGCTCATCGCGGGTCGCTCGAAGTGAATCTCCTCCGGCGGTGTGGCGGACGGAGGCGGCTCGACCGCGGTGATCTCGAGTTTGACGGAAGCCGGTGGTGCGACCTCGCTCGGCGGCGGCCTATGACGTTCACAAGCCGCACCAAACAAACTGACTGTACTACCTACGATCAACGCGACGCGGAGCCTACGCGACCTGGTGCCTGTTCCCAGCAGAAGTCGTGCATACTGTTCGAAGGCCCGCGATATGAGCGTTCGCGCATGAGGCTCGCGGCGGGCGGAGGGGGTGTTCAAGGCTTGGCCGTTGCAGGGGGTGGATTGCTCGCAGCAAACTCGACCACCGCGGCTTCCGCGAACTTCGCGCTACTGCCCCGCGCCACGTACAGTCGGTTCTTGTGGTCGCCGCGACCGTCGCCGATTGCGCAGCCGCCCGTCGCGCCCGTTACCACGTCGACCTCGAATCGCTGTTGATCCAAATTCCAACCATACTCCTTGAGTCCTTTCGGCTTCTGCGAAACGTACAGGCGCGAGCGCTGATCCGAGCGCACGCGGCCGCTTCGGATGTAGAAGCGGAGTGCCCGTTCTTCGTCGACGGTGAGTACCGTCCAATGGCCATTGGCGTAAGTGAGTTCAATCAGTTTGCCGCACCACGCATAGACGCGATTCTTGCCATCACTTCTGCCGTCACCGACGTGCGCGGAATACTCGCTGGTTTCCGGACAGGTGTAGATGACTTGGTCGCGGAATTGCTGGCCGTCCCAGCTGAGCTCGTGGAGCTGCGATCCGTCGCGTTCGCCTGCGTAGATCCGTCGCACGCCGTCGTTGCGTCCATCTCCTAAACCAAAGTCTCCCACCGCGTGATCGAGCAATTTCAGTGTTTCGTAGTTGGAGCCCCGTCGCGTATACTCGAAGAGGCCTCGATCGGTCCCCACATACAGACGCTGAGAGCCGTCGCCGCGTCCGTCGCCGGGCTTTACTGCAAGGACGCGCTTCTTGCCGCTCGTGCCCGGAATCATCTCTGGCTTGCCCCAACCGTCGTGAAACCCTACCGTGGCCACGCCAACATTCCAGATCCCGGTGTAGAGGGCGTTGCCTTTTCCGTCCAAGTTGCCGAGACGCGGTGTAGAGCTCACGCCCAACCCAGAGTAAGTCTTGTTGCTGATCCACGCGCCATTCTGAAACGACCATTCGTACCCGATGCCGTCAAAAATCGCAGAGCCGTACATGCGAATGACCCCGTCGTTTCGACCGGGACCGAGCTCGACGCCATCTATCCCCGCCCCCGGCCCCTCCATGATGAGGGTCTTTTGCAGGGCCTGTTCTGCAGAAGGGATGGCACCGGAGAGTGTCGCGTCCGGGCTGGGGACGGGCGTTTGGACGGCGACCGCACTTGCACTGCCGTGCTGGACAGGCTGCGTCGCGTTACCGGACCCGGAACGATCACGATTGCCAAACACCGAACAACACGTACACAAAGCGAGCGCGAAACAACAGCAAGTGGGCTTCATCATTGCAGCCTCCGTCCAAAGGACGTGGCGGAAGGCTCCACTGTTTCGAGCTGGTTGGCAAGGAAAGGTGTGAGACCATGATGTCCATAGTTGAATTTCGCCTCTCCTCCATGCGCACTGGTGCGACCCCCTGGTGTTTCGGTCGAGATGACACCCGGCTGGGTCGGACGTGGCGGGGCAAACTCTGTGTCTTACCGATGCGGGCTGCACGTGCTTACGACTTGGCGTGTGCTCCGAGAGGGCGTCAATGCTAGGGATACGGTGAGCGGTCGGCACCGGCTAGATAGGTAGACGTCATGTCCAAAGTCAAAGCCTGCAAGATGGACGTCGTGACCAAGAAGTCTGGTCACCAGGTGACGGGCATGGCGGTGAGTGTTTGCACGACGCCGGCCGCGCCGAGTCCGATCCCAATTCCGTATCCGACGTTTGGGATGTCGGCAGAGGGGATCATCCTGGCGCCGATGCGCACCAAGATCCAAGGCTCGCCGATCTTGAACGTGGGCGCGGTGATCAAAAAGTGTCACGGCAACGAGCCCGGTACGCTCAAAGAAGTCGTGAGCCTCACGACGGGCGGCGCGATGTTTCCGTTCATCGGCGCGCCCATCGTGCTCGTTGAACGCGGCATGATCGGCATCACCGGCAGCATGGGCATGATGCACACCCTGCATGTCGGCGGTGGTGGAGGAGCAGGCGGAGGGGGCGGCGGCGGAGGGGGTGGCGGGGGG
>JBLNFG010000163.1:0-3170 GCA_050263495.1 Myxococcales bacterium
GCACGTCGAAGCGGGAACCATTACGCTGGTAGGGGCAACGACCGAGAATTCATCCTTTTCGGTGAACGCCGCAGTGCTCTCGCGTTGTCGAGTGTTTCGGCTAGAGGCGATAGGCCTCTCCGATTTGGTGACGCTGTTGCGTCGCGCCCTAACCGATGTCGAACGCGGCCTCGGTGCGAACCAGATTGAAGCCGAGGAATCGGCTCTCGAAGCCATCGCCGACGCCGCTCGGGGTGACGCACGTCGCGCTCTCGGCTTGCTAGAGAGCACCGTGGCCCTGCTCGAGCCAGATCAGAAGACGATCGATCTCGAGAGTGTGCGGCGTGCCGCCGATGAACGAACCCTGCTCTTCGACAAAGGCGGAGACGAGCATTACGACATCACGAGTGCCTTCATCAAGTCACTCCGAGGCAGCGATCCGAACGCGGCGCTGTACTGGATGATGCGACTGCTCGAGGCGGGTGATGACCCCTTATTCGTGCTACGGCGCATGATCGTTTTTGCGAGCGAGGACATTGGAAACGCCGACCCGCGTGCTCTGAGCGTTGCGGTGGACGCGGACGCGGCGTTTCGACGCATGGGGATGCCGGAAGGCATGTATCCCATCGCTCAAGCGTGCCTTTACCTGGCGTGCGCACCCAAGTCGAATGCTATCAAGAACGCGTGGCTCGAGGCGCAAGCTGCGGTACGCCAACGCGGAGCGCTGCCGGTCCCAAAGAAACTCCGCAATGGGGTCACGCAGCTAATGAAATCGGAAGGGTATGGCTCGGGATATCAGTACCCTCACGATTACGAAGGCAACTTCGTTCCCGGTGAGACTTACCTGCCCGACGCGCTAGTTGGTGCGCGTTTCTACACACCGAGCGATCAGGGCGTGGAGCGCCAAATTGGTGAGCGGCTCGCACGGCTCGCCGCGCTTGCTCCGCCCCCAAAGCGCAAGTAGCGCTGTGCCTCGAGTCGCTCGCTGTGCCTCGAGTCGCTCGCTGTGCCTACGTCGGTCGATGAACGTAGACCAGAGTCGCTCCCGTGATGCGACGCGTCCTCGCGCCGCACTGCTGCCGTGAAGGTGCCGGACGGAGACGTCGCTCCTCCCATTGGCGCGCAGCGCCAATCGGGGAGGAGCCAGCTTTGGCGGTCAGCCAAAGCGGTGGTGGGCAGCATAAAAAAGTAGCTAGCGAGACTATGGCCGGTGGCGTGCGCGAATGCTCTCCAACTCTGCCGCGATGCGACGGGCAGCGAGCGGTAACCCATTGCCCTCCAGCGTCACCATGAGTCGGATTTCGAGGTTGCGGGACTCTCTTTCCAAGCGAACTTGCTCCGCCGGTTCGGCGTGCGGAATTCTAGCGATCAACTCGGTGATCTGGTGCAGCAACTGAAGCTCCAAAGACTCTCCAGGTGCGTCGGGCACCGTCGACGGCAACTCGCCGCGGTCCTTGCGACGTTGCCAGTCGCGGATGCGTGCTTCTGCGAGGATCTCGAAGGGATTCGGCATAGTTTCGACGCAGCATCGGAAGGAATGGGACGCGCCGCAGTGGCGAAAGAAGCACGTTACATTTGGGGACGGAGTTCGCGCGAGTACATTGAATCGAATTGTGGCACGGGTTGGAAACTGTTCGACGTAGCTCAACGGAAGTGTTGCAGGAAGAATCCCGCCGCAGTGGCGAAAGAAGCGCGTTACATTTGGGGACGGAGTTCGCGCGAGTACATTGAATCGAACTGTGGCACGGGTTGGGAACTGTTCGGCGTAGCTCAACGGAAGTGTTGCAGGAGCGCGGCGCATGGCAGCGACGGACGGAATGCGACAGCGCAGGGTGGTCCTTCCGCGCAAATGATGCGGCCATAAGGGTGCGAATTTGCGGGATCTGCAACAGGTTCAACCAGATTGATTCCTTCTCGGAAGTGGGTGGACCAGAAGCGTGACGATCTGCATTCGCGCCCGAAGCGACGTAGCCGTGGTGCTATTTGTTTCGTAAAACCCAACGTCAAGCAAAAGGCGCTTACGCTCGCTCGAGAATGGTGCGGCCGTGACTCGTGTTCAGTCCTGCGATTGCTCGGACACCACGCGATTGCGCGAAAATGTCGGGCTTTCGTGGCGCTTGCTCCGAGACGCTTCTCCAGCCCACGCGAACTCCAATTTCGAGTTGACGGAGATTCGCTTCAAGCTAGACCACCCTACATTTTATTCGACGGGCAGACCAAAATCGCCCCTTGGCTCTTACGCGTGACTCCGGACAACTTCCGTGACCCAGCTAGAGGGCCCGACGAAATGGCTTAGATGAGACCACCTGCGAGAAAGACAAAACGGATATGACGATGCGTGACTGCATTGTTGTGCGCTTGGAAGGCAGTGCCGGTGACGGCGTCCTCTCGATGGGAACCATCGTTGCCAAAACCGCGGCGCGCTGTGGCTTCTCTGTCTGCACCCTGAGCTCCTTCTTGGCAGAGGTGCGTGGAGGTCAATCTTCCTTCCAGCTCAAGATAGGATGCGCGGACGTAACGTCGCCTGGTGCAGCTCCCGACGTGGTGGTTGCACTCAACGCAAAGGCAGTTGCCAATCAAGTAGCCGCCTTGACGCCATCCGGCCTGATGCTGTGCCCTCCCGGTACCCAAGATAATGGCCATCCCATTCAGCATCTGGTCATCGACTACGACGAGGTTGCCACGATCGAGAGTGGTACTACGCGTAACCGCAATCTGGTCGCCGCTGGAGCACTCATGCATGTGCTCGGGATTGACCTGACAACGGCGTGTTCAGTCGTTCACGAAGCGTTTGCGAAGAAGAGCCAGGCGATCGTCGTCGCTGCCGAAGGTGCTTTGCGCGCGGGGTATGCGCTCGAACTCCTACAAACCTCGGATTTTTCTGCGTGGCGGCTCAACCCTGCGCTTGGGCCTTCCCGCTTGCTCCTCTCTGGAAACGAAGCGGTTGCACTGGGCAGCATTGTTGCAGGCGTGCGTTTCTTCGCGGGATACCCGATCACCCCTGCCAGCGAGATCATGGAAGTACTAGCCAAGCACTTGCCGGAGGTGGGCGGTCGCGCGTTGCAGGCAGAAGACGAGATTGCCAGCCTAGGTATGTGCATTGGTGCCGCATTTGGCGGAGCACGATCACTCACTGCAACCAGCGGGCCCGGCCTTTCGCTCATGACCGAGCTGCTTGGTCTCGCGAGCAT
>JBLNFG010000164.1:0-6388 GCA_050263495.1 Myxococcales bacterium
GTCCGCGCTGACTCAACCCTGGGGTACTTGAACCTCGAGCTCCGCGCAGTAAATCGAACGAGGGTCCCCACGCTCTTGCAGCGTCTTCGAGAGCGTGGCAATGGTTCGTTTCACGCTGCTGCTCGATTGCTCCTGACCGTTGGCCATTACCGTGATGGGTCGATCCAAATCGAGTAGGCTGTCGGAAAGGCGGATCTTGACCTTCGTCAGACCCTGCGTCTCCAACGTGATTCGCTGTCCTTCGCACGTTGCCCGCACCTCAGCCTTGGCGCTTGCCTGCTCGGGATCCACCGCGAGCCAGTAGAAGCGTGTGTGGGGCACGTCGTCCTGGTACCAAACGACCGTGTTTGGTTGCGGATTGCGGGTGAACTGTGCCATCCACGGTACAGCCACTGCGTCCTCGAGGTCCATCCAGTGCGGCTTACCTTGATGAACCTGCACCAGATGCGCATACCCCGACGGATCCTCGGCCTGGAGCTGGTCCAAGCGCTTACCCCATTCTGGAGCGAGCAGGTTCCGATCGTATGCTGTGTCGAGTGCACCAACGTGGATGGTGAATCCGATATTGCGGAGGCTAAGAGGACTCGCGTCGTTAGGATGCCCTGCCATCACAGCCGCAGCTGCCCAGTAGTCAGCCATACGGGGCCCGAGCTGATAAACTCCGTCTCCACCGGCAGAGTATCCCATAACGTAAACACGATCCGGATTGACTTCCTCGAGCACGATCAGATTGGTGATCAGACGCTCGAACATCGGATCAATGTGTTTCTCGTGCCAAAGGTTCCAGGTGTTAGTTGGAGCACGGGGCGCTAGGTAGATCCCTTCGTCAGGCTGATACAGGGTCTTCTGATTCTCCCACTGTTGATCGTTGACGCTCGCGTCGGCGTTTCCACCACCATGCAACGAGATGTACAGACTCCTCCCGGAAGCTGGCTTCTTTCCGAAGGTGGTGAATGCATAGCGGAGACTCAATTCACCCAGTTTGATTGTCTTGGCATTGTGTTCTGCCCGGCGCGTGTCTGTGATGAACTGGGCGTAATCTTTCCACAGGAGCTCTGCGGCGCGGTTCGCCTGTTCGCGCGTCAGTGGCAGCTGAGAGAATGCCTGTGCTTCGATGGCCTGTCGACTTGCTCGCGGCTCGGCGAGATACGCCTCGAGCCCACTTAGCGCATCGCCAGTCTCGACAGCACTGGTCGAACGCGCACCACCGCTGCTCTCCGCCGTACCCGACGCCCCACTCGGTGCCACGCGGGTGTTGGTCGTACTCCGTCCCCCGCTGGATCCAAGGCTCTGCATCGTAGAGTTGGTCCTCGCGCTTGCCCCGCCCGTGGCAGTGCCGACCTGGTGGCTATCGCTATTAGCGAAGGATCCCCCTGACGAAGGCCGCCGCTGAGTCGCGTTGGAAGTCGCGCTAACCCCGCCCGTCGAAGAGCTCGCGGGCTTGCGGGCAGAGAGCCCAGCCGCGCCGCTAGTTCCGCCCGGTGCGGCATTTGAGAACTCCTCCTCGGGTTGGTGCGAGCGCGGGGTGGTGCCGCCCGTCCCAAGTTGGGGATCGGTGGGGCCACTCTGGTCAGAGGTCTTCGCCTCCATGGAGCAAGCAAAGGCGAATGCCGCGAGCAGCAGCGCGAGCTGTCGGTTCATCGATCACGAACTTACCATGACGCGCTAAGCACGACAGCAACGGCATCATGCAGGCGCGAACCCAAATCGCGTAAACAGAAACGCTCGTATGGGTTCGCTGCAAGTTTGCGCCTTGTATGCATCCTGGCGCCTTCCGGTTGGGCACCTGAAAGCAGTCGCGGTACCAGATTCGACCGGAGTGGTAAGACGCTCGTATCCGTCGATTTGTTACGCACGCAACACGCACAAAGTCAGCGCCAGAACACTCGCGGCTTACTGTTGAGCGAGTGCGGTGATTGCGACCAGATACCAGGCCGCGTGGGGTAACCACTGCTCGACCCAGCGCCAGTCGTCCCAGCATTCACCTCCGCTCAGCCATTGGATCCCGCTCCCATCGGGCGCTTGCCCGGTGATTCCGTTGGCGATGCCACCGGTAATAGTCCCGCTCTGAGTCTTGTCCGCACAGTACTTAGGCGGATTCTCCGTTCCGAAGCCTTGCAGGAAGCAGAGATTGTACGGGTTCGCCCCGAGTACCCAATCGAGCTGATGACCCGCGAAGCGGATCAGGTCAAGGTACTCTGAGCCGCTCGCCTTTAACGCCTCCGCGCCGAGCAGCGCTGCAGCCGCCAAAGATGATAGACGTGCGTTCTCTCCTTGCCACCAATACTTCGACTCGTTCTCGTGCGGGATAAAGAAGCCCTGACTCGATGCACTCGTGTGCTGTCGAGCGTACCCGAATGGGTTCGTGACGGCCCCGGTCACGCTCAGTTGGTAATCCAGGTGCTTTCGAATAGCGACTTGAGTGCTGCTCTTACGGGCGCTATCCGATTCGACCTGAAGGTATCGAAGCAAGGCGATGGTCGGCAATCCGGCGTCAGATGCGTGCCAGAACGGACGTGCTGCGCCGTCCGCAATAAAATATCCTTCGTCACTCAGCCGTCCTATCAGCGACGCGGCCCGCTTGCGTGCCGCGTCGAGATACGTCGCGGTATTGGTAGTGGCATACAACTCGCTTGCTGCAAGTAGGCCCGTATAATCATCAATGACGTTCTCTTTGCCGTCGTCCGCATACTGTTGGCCGTTGTTCTGCAGGTGCTCGAACGCGCGCTCAGCGCCTGCAAGGTACTCAGCGGCAGAGAATGCGCCCTTGGCTTGCCACCTGGCCACGCGAGCGAGCGCTGCTATCGCCATTCCACCGCCCTCGCGCAGAGCCGTCTGCCAGCTGTTCGTGCTTTTGCCCGCTTCCCCCTCAAAGGCACAGATCTCACGTTGGCCAAGTTCGCCCGACCAGTGATCGAACACCGTCATATAGAAGAACCCCGCCGGGTCAAGCACGCGCAACAGAAAGTCTGCACCCCACAGCGCTTCGGCTTGAACCTTCGAGGAAGCGCCGAGCTCAGACAGTGCGGAGCCCCCTTCATCGTAAGCCCAGGCAAGCGACCACGCGACTAACGGGATCTGCTGAGGATTCAGAAAGTTGGCGTAACTTAGGTGGCTCAAGTACTTCGAGATGTCACCTGACGCGTCATACCAGCCACCGCGCACATCCACGCGTTTGTCCGTCCCATTGAGTGGAGCTTTTTCGTCTGCTGCCCAGACATCAGCGTCATCGGCACGAACCGCATTAAAGTAGCCCAACACCTTGGCAAACGTGGTGGAGAATAAGCGATCCTCACCAACCTCGAACCTGGGAGATGCGCTGCTACCAATCTGGATCCGGTAGGTCCCCGGACGCGTCAACTCACTGAAATCCACGGAATAGAAGGTCTTGTTGTTACCCCAAGCGATGAAACTTTGCGGCTTGAGATCTCCACACCAAACCACGGCCCCGTCGTTGGCGAGAATTGAGTACCTCGTCAGATCCGCCGCGCCTTCCGCTACAGCGTGCTTGGGTCCAAGTGCGCCGAACCCCACTTGATTGCGATGAAATACCACCTGCCCACGCGTGCCGGTTGGAGCGTTGCTGGGCGTCAGCTCTATCCAATCGAGGTTGATGACGCCCGCAGTGGAACCGGTCGCCAAAAGGTACAGACTGTGCACGCCGCTCGCCTCCCCCAGCTCAACCGTGGCTGTCGACCAGGTTTCCCAGCTCCCCGTCGAAGCTGGCGTCAGAGTTCCGAGCAACCGCCCCGTGGAGCTGTCGAGCCTCACCTCGACCTTTCCACCATCCACTCCTTTCGAGTAATTGATCTTGAGCGCACGGATCCCAGCCAGATCGAGCCCGTCGAAGTAGAGGTAGTCGCCGCCTTCTATGTATCCCACCGCGGTATCGGAACGCTCCAGCTGGGTTCCCTGTTGCCCCCCCGATGTTCCAGTGCAGTTCCCTGTGCTTGCCCCGAATGCACATTCTGCTTCGACGCGCTGAGTGCTCGCGGTGACGCCAGCGGTTTCACAAGTCGTCATGGCCTTGTTCGGCTGCAACTTGACGCGACTGGGCGTCGTAGCAACGGTGGTAGTCGGGCCCTTTCCTCCAGCGGATGTCGCTCCCTCAGGATCCGTCGATGGATCGCTGTTGGAGTTGCCACCAACGGCGGGACCCATCGAACTCTTCGTCCCGGCACCTCCCGTCGATTTGTTCGAATTCGTTTTGGAGGAACTAGTGCTTCCGGTCGAGGTCGATGGATCGGTTTGCCCTTGATCGGACTCACCGGTTCCGGCGAATTCGCTACCACCGCTAGCTCCCGGTTCGTCCGAGACTACCTCCTTCGCCTGGCAAGCCTGAAGCATGAACGTGGCATAGAGTGCAATGGACGAAAGCGATCGGTATCGGGCCATCCGAACTCGGCCCTGCAAAGGCTGAAGCATCCCGTAGCCTATACAACTGCGACGGGAGCGCTAGCTCCTTTAGGGTCTCGGGATCATCGATATCACTCGACCACAGGCCCATTCGACCCGCGACGCCGATTAAGCGATACGAATATGCTGCGCGTGAGGCACTCTTTTGCAGATTCTCGGCAAGCGAAGCAAAGCATCGATCAAGGTGCGACAACATGCAGTCGCACGGTCTGAGCCTCTTCGCGCTGGAACAACTGAGCAGCAACCCTGATAGGACGTCGCGAGCCGCTAATGAACTGATCACGCAACGGACGTTGGACGGTCGGTGAGTGCACCATTCCCGTAATTCTTCACCCCGCTTGAGCCCTTGCGCATCTAGTGCGCCAAATCCTCAACGCGAAAAGAGGCGCAATCCATCGGTACTCCGTCCTCGAGCAGCGCCCGTATGGCGCAATGAAGCCAAAACAAACCAAGCTTGCAGCGTCATTTGCTGCATTGCAGCAGGTCCGAAGGACCTTCGTTGCGAAGAATCGCGCGTCCGCGGAATGTTCCTAGAAAAGAAGGGTGCAAACAATTCGCGAGACGAGACGAGACGGGTTCGGCGAAAGCAGAGAAACCAGGCGAGTAGCGCTATTCCCGCGGAGCGACTGGTCCAAAGGATCAGCGTTTCGAATCGCGTGACAAATCTGACCAGGGATCAAAACGAGGGCACTCGAAGGCGGCGGTGCAGAGCGGGCGCATCCGCTACCACCACCACCAGCTCGAAGTGCAATTCGAGGAGTAACCGGCAGAGAAGCTGATGTACCAGTAGCCGTCCGGTGCTTTGGGAACCGACAGACTCACGGAACAGCTCGTGCCAGGGGTACATCCCGAGGCAACATTATTGATGCTGACTGTCCGAGTGTCGCAGTTGCTCATTTGAATCCCATGGAAGGTCTCGCGATCCGAAGCGACCGCGAAGCGGAAACAGGTTGCGGCGACAGGCACGCTCTGCGCGTGGTTGCTCGCGGAAGCCAAGGTCCCCAAATCCGCATACTGAGCACAGAAGACGTTGGTGTTTGTCGCGGCACCGGTTGCTCTTGTGCCGCCAGTGCTGGTTACGCCGCCCGTGCTGGGCGCGCCGCCGGTGGCTCTGCTGCTGCCTGTGCTCGTCGTGCCACCCGCGGGCATTGTCGTCGAAGCCGTGGCAGAGTTCGTCGCGCCGCCCGTCAGGGGCATGCCCCCTGTGTTCGGCAAGCCTCCACCGCTCACGCCACCGGTAAGCGGCGCACCACCAGTCATGGCACCGCCGCGACTCAACGATGCATCCGCCGAGCTACCCCCGGTGCTCTGCGAGCCGCCGGCAGAGACGGCTGTCGTTGTGATCACGCCAGAAGACGATCGCCCTCCAAGGCTCGGCAGGCCTCCGTAGCTACGGTTGGCGCTGTTGTTGCTGCTGCTACCACCGAGAACTGCAGTCTCAGGGCAGGAGACGCCACCAGCACTGATGCAATCAGGATTGGCGGGAACCAGTGTCGAGGGAGCGCCGCCCGAAGGCGATTGGCGTTCCGCACCATAGCCGCCATCCTCGCTGTAGTAAGGGGTGCCCGGTATGCTACTGGTGCCCCCTTTGGACATTGAAGAGATTCGCGATGAAGCTTCGGCGCCACCAGAGTGCGTCGAGCCGATTCCCGCGGAGTTCGAAAGCTCTGACTTGGCTTGCTCGTTATCGTCTGGGGCGCCCCCGGCGTCGCCGGCACCCATCATGTAGCTCGGAGATGAGCAAGCAACCATCGCGGCTGCAGTTGCACAGCCCATCGTGAGACGAACCTGACGCATTGTGTGCAAAGGAAATGTGACGACCATCGTTACTCAATTTGCACCAAACAACGCACGCTGTCGCGCCAAATCGTGAACACCTCAGCGGGTTCGTCGTTTGGTCCCACTCGTCACGTTTGCAGGCGCCGTCGCACAAGATGCGCGGACACTCGGATCGCGCAGATTCTCACGAGAG
>JBLNFG010000165.1:0-4741 GCA_050263495.1 Myxococcales bacterium
GAAGTACCAGGGGAACGTTGATGTCGACAGCAAATGCCGGAACGGTGGCGCCCGTTGCAGTAACGTTCAGGTCTTCACTACCAGAGAGACACGTCAACGAGCCCTGACTGTACCGATTGCCCTGTCCAGGTGTGAGTTTGACATCGAGTGCGGACTTGGCAGAAGTCAGGGTTACGTCTCCGGCGCTAGCCAAGACGGCAGAGGTACTTGGATCTGAACAGCCGCTGGTAACCACACAGGCCCCCAAATCGCGGACCGTGGCACAATCGGATGGCGAGAGCGACTGGTAAAACGCTGCATCCACGGTGCAGGGCGTGCCACGCCCCGCACTGTAGACAACGACTCTTCCCAATTGGGAATTCACTTCGCCGCCGTAATGCGACGATGACATACCACCAGCGGAGACGCTCGAGGCGCCACCTCCACTTGGGTTCTGCGCTCCAGCAACAGCGCTGCCGTTGCTTCCGCCTGCCGCTGGACCACCTGCAGCGTTGGCCAGCGGTAACGAATCGTCGTCGTTGGAGCAAGCGAAGGCAAAAAGGCCGATCGCAACGAGAGGAGCAAAGCCTAGTCGCTGTTTGGTGTTGTTGGGAAGCGAGACCATTCTTTGTATCGTCCTTTGCTGGGCCACGCTCGTGTAGCATGGCCAGAAAGTTCTCGCTAGTGTTGGTGCCCCAGCAATAGGGTCCGAGGCGTCAACGGTGCTCTAGAGACGTGCGACAGACCGGACGGGAATACCAACACACGTGACAGATTGTAAGTACCTGTTTAGGGGCAACCCCTGACCATCACCCTGGAATTGCGCCGGGTTCTTGGCATTGAGCGACCAACAGTCGGACACCTAACGTGTGTACCTTCAGAGCGGGTCGCGGGGAAAAACCGGGAGCGAGGAGCCGCTAAACAGATACGATCGTAAGCCTCCTTTGGGTCTACCCAGTGGATCGGCTAGGGACGGATACAGGTTGGTGCTGCACGAGCACGTTGAAGTGTTTCACTGGCTGATTGCCAGATGTCCTCTCGTCGAGGTGGGCCGGACGCTCATGCTGTACAAGATGGGTTACGCACAGTGTGAGGCACTCGAAGGTTCTTGCGTCTTCACTGACCAAGGCGGCCGCGCGAAGAGTGTCCACGCCAAAAGAATGACCGCAAGACACCAAGGCCAGTCACCCAACCTTTGGTACCAAGTAGGTATGTCTAGCCATCGCGCGCTCACCGCGCCGTGCGTTCTCTCGTCCTCTGGAAGCGACCATATGATCGTGCCCGTGGGACTCACGAGTCCCGTAGACCCCGTCTCGGTGACTTGAAGCAGAAATTTACGATGCTCAATCGCGCGCAGCCGCGCCAAGGTCAAGTGCAGGGACGGACCCGGGGAACGTTGGAACCAGCTGTCGGCCGCCAGATTTATCATCAGGTGCGGATTGGACTCCAGAATCGCTTCTCGAAATGACCGATGCAAAATGTCCTCGTAGCAGATCGATAGGCCAAGCCGATAAGGCCCTAATAGCAGTGCGGCATTGCTCTCACCAGTCACATACTTGGGTTCGGGTTTGTCTTGCTTCGTGCGAAGCCACTCGGGCAGTGCGGAGTATTCCCCGATCGGCATGAGCTTCCGCTTGTCGTATCTTCCAACAATGCGGCCGCCACGGCTCGTAAGAATCGCCGCATTGTGCAGTTGGGAGGCTACCGCGGCATCGTGCATTCGGGGATCAGCCGCAGAGGCGCGACCGGCGTCATCCCAAATCAACATCCCGGCCAATAGCGGAATCGCGAGCGACTGTTCGCCCCACTCCCGCCTTCCCCGCCATACCGACTCCCGCAGAAAGGAAGCGAGCTGCGAGTTGCGCACCGGGAAGTATACGGCTTCCTCGGGCCAGACAAGCAGATCGAGGTTAGGTTCCCGCGCCAAGAGTGCTGAGCTCTCCTTGCGGTAGACCGCAACGGGATCCCTGGTCTCTTTGCGCGACGGATTGAGGTTGCCTTGTATCACGCCGATGCGCACAGACGGAGCCCGTTCGACACGGGCCTCGATGGCTAGAATCCGGACATGCCCTAGAAGCGTCACGGCCGCTATGAGTACGGCCGAACCAATGACATGGCGAACGCTCACTCTGCGTGGGCGTCTCCTATGGAGCCATGCCTCTGCCAGACCGGCATTGGCAGCCGCAATCCACGCGGTCAAGAGAAACGGCCCTCCAAACTCCGCGAGCTGTGCCCAAGCTGGTACCGAAAGCGCGAAGTGTCCCGAATACCAGGGGAAGACAATTGGGTACGCGAGTTCAGTAGTTACTAGAACGAGTGGAAACGCCACCCAAAGCGACCACCCGCGGCGGGACGACAATGCTAGAGCCACGGCAATAGCTGCAGAACGACCTGCCTGGTACAGGATGAGCAAGGTGAAGACAGCAAATGACGCGGCCGAGCCGAGTTCGATGTTACTTCGCAGTGCAGAATACACCCAGTAAAAGCCGAATAGATTCACCACCACGCCGTGAAGCAGGCCAATCACCAGGGCGTGCCTCCACGGTAGCTTCCAAAGCGCGATCAATAAGGGAAGCCAGCAACACAGCACCGCTGGCCAAAGCGACCCCGGCGGTATCGCGAGCCGGCACAGCCCGGCAGAGAGGCAAGCGGCACCGATCCGCCACAGGTTAGCAGCTCGTGTCGGCCTCGAATCTTGGATCCCGCCGATGGACTGATCGTCTTGCCGCATGGGTACCGGACCTGCGGCAAGCATCTCAGCCGTGAGTTCGTCTCGATGCAAAGAGTGGAGCAATCTCATTGTTGTCCTGAGTCGCGCTCCGCATAGACGTGGCAAAGCAGTGCCGTCTCGCTTCGCCCCGGTTCTAGGATCTGTTGGCGCAGGTCACTTTCCACGGCTGGGAACATTATCGAACCATGCCTGTTAGTTGCCCCACAGATGGGCGCACTTGGATTGACTGCGGTCTTCAGAACAACGGCTTCTTTGGGATTGCACAAATGATCCAAACCAAGAACGTGTCCAAGCTCATGCGCAACCAACGCACGCAGACTACGGGTCCCTGGCCGATCTCCTGCGAGTGACCAGGTGAAATCGACCGCGTTCAACTCCACGTCTGCCTCGCGAAGCGCGCCATCGTCTGAATGCCCTGGATTCTGGGCAGGGTAGAGAGTCGTAATGCCCTGCAGCGCGGGATCGTGGCATCTTTGCCGGCGCGGATCATCGTCCCCACACCAGGCTCCGACGCGCACGACGACAATGCTCACGCCATCCTGCTTCAACGGGTGCAGATCGTCAACGGACTTGCCGAGTCGCAGCATTGGCACACCGCATCCTCGGAGTGCCCGATTCCAAGTATCGATGCCATCATGCAGTGCTTGCACCAGTTCGCTGCCGTCGACTTTCTGCCGAGGCATGATGGGGCGCACTACGATGGCAGGGACAATCCATCGAACGGGAATCCCACTGGCGGCACGCGCTGGATAGCTTTCGTATTCGGGAGAGTCCTGGCGTCGCAACCACCATGTGGCAGGTGCTGCGATGGGCAGCAACGCGGCAGCCAGCAAGACAACCCTACGGAATCTTGCTGGCTGAACCTTTTCGCATAATACCCGCTCGGCGAACCGACTCCAATGAATCACAGCTCGTGACCCTAGCAAACACCCGCTAGCGCCGCCATCGAAAGGCTGGTTTCGCTGACGCGACAGCGGGAATGTTCACGGTGTGGCTGTTGCTCTATGGCGTTCGACGGATAGGCATCATGACTCGTTGATCAGAGGATGACGACCGGGGTATGGGCGTACAGCCAAACCTTCTGCGTGGAGCTCGCCGGGGCTGCGAAGTATAGCTTCGAGCCCGCGGTGAACGTGGACGTCTGCCAAGCTTGCGAAGGATATCCAGAGCAGCCGGCTGGAATCGACCAGACACCGGTTCCAGTCTTGACCGTTTCGATGACGAGCGCTGAACCCGACATCTTCATGAGATCCAGCTCGAACGTCTGCTCGCAATCCGCCTGGGTTGAGCCAGAGCCCCATACCGTTCCAGCAGTTGCGACGATCAACTCGGATGCAGATCGACCGGCAAGCGCGTCCGGGTCATCGAGCTCCACGACGAACAGCCCAGGGCAAACGTCGCCCGTAGGACTCGCAGTCGTATCATACGACTCGGACGCGCCTACTGTCAGGGTCGTTCCACTCAGAACCAAGTCGACGTTGCAGGTCTGGCACGTGTTGCCAACAAGGACGCCCGTACACACCTGGCAGACGCCATTGTTGTCCGAGTACTGACCCGCGGGACACGCGGTGCAGGTCGCGGCATCGATCCGACCGCTTGCTTCGGGAGGCGTTCCGCCCAGAGCGTTCTTGACGTCGGAATCCGTGACGCATGCCGCGAAAACCGCTCCAATGTCGTCGTCCGCGCCGCGCGCTGGGCTGTGCAGGCCAAGTACACGACAGCGATCACACCAGGAACTCACACCGTTCTGGGCCATTGCGTAGTTCAGTGCGCCATAGATCTTGGCGTCTGTGATCTGTGGTCCAGTCCCGAAATCGCCAAGACCTTCGGCCACCTTGTGTGCGTAGTCACGCAGCGCTTTGCCCGGCAGCGTTACGGTTTCGAGGTTCGAATCCTGACTGCCATATGAGACGGGCTCATACGTCAGCGCCGTGCCGTTGTACGACCAGGCATCGGCGTTGTTCGGTACATTCAGCCCCTTCGTGTTCGTGGCGCCATCGAACGCATCGAACATCATGCTGGAGACCCTGG